>NZ_NCVN01000020.1:0-21591 GCF_002096925.1 Streptococcus mitis
CCTGTTTTAGATGGCTTTAATAGCGAAATTATTGCTTTTAATCTTTCTTGTTCTCCTAATTTAGAACAAGTAAAAACAATGTTGGAACAAGCCTTCACAGAGAAACACTACGAGAATACGATTCTCCATAGTGACCAAGGTTGGCAATACCAACACGATTCTTATCATCGGTTCCTAGAGAGTAAGGGAATTCAAGCATCCATGTCACGTAAGGGTAACAGCCCAGACAACGGTATGATGGAGTCCTTCTTTGGGATTCTGAAATCGGAAATGTTTTACGGTTACGAGAAGTCATTTCAGTCGCTTAAGCAATTGGAACAAGCCATTGTAGACTATATTGATTACTACAATAATAAACGAATTAAGGTAAAACTAAAAGGACTTAGCCCTGTGCAATACAGAACTAAATCCTTCGGATAAATTAATTGTCTAAATTTTGGGGGTCAGTACAGAACTGGCGTTTTATTTTTTAGGATGTTGATGGGTTAGGTTTAATCCCCAAGGGACTAAATTTTCAGTCTTGTTTTTGATACGAGCGATATTATCCTTATGACGAATGATAATCAAACTAGCAAGTACTAGGATAATAGCGATGAAGAGAGGGTCATAGTTGCTCAGGATAAAACCAAAAAGTGGAAAGAGTAGAACCCCGATGACGGCTGCGATAGATGCTGTGACACTAGACAGTGAAATCATACTACCAAGATAGAGGGTTCCAAAGAAAACAACTGCAAGGTAGAGACAGAAGACAGGTGCAAATCCGAAAACCACTCCAGCACTGGTTGCGACAGCCTTACCACCCTTAAATCCTGCAAAGATAGGGAAGGTATGGCCAATAACAGCCAAAAGTCCAAAGATGAGAGGCGAAACGCCTTGTAGATGAAACATAATCGGAAGAAGTGTTGCTAGGGTCCCTTTGAAAAAGTCAATCACAAAGGTTGCCATACCAGCTTTCTTGCCTAAAATGCGGAAGGTATTGGTCGTTCCAGTGTTACCAGAACCATGCTCGCGCAGATTGATTTGAAAGAATACTTGTCCAATCCAGAGACCAGACGGAATCGAACCCAGCAGATAAGCTAGGATTAATAAAACTATTGTAATCATACTCCTATTATATCATGAATTGGGAAAGAAATGCAGAGAATCTCTTCTGAAATTGTCACACCGGAGAAAGAAAAATTTTGCAAAATCCTTGGAAAACCTGTAGAATAGTAAAGATGAACGAATAGGAGGTTCCTTGTGTCAAAAAAGGAAATCAATATTAACAATTATAATGATGATGCCATTCAGGTGCTAGAAGGGTTGGATGCGGTCCGAAAACGTCCAGGGATGTATATCGGATCGACCGATGGCGCTGGGCTCCACCACCTAGTCTGGGAAATCGTCGATAATGCTGTCGATGAAGCCTTGTCTGGATTTGGTGACCGTATTGATGTGACCATTAATAAAGACGGCAGTTTAACGGTTCAAGACCACGGACGTGGGATGCCGACTGGGATGCACGCCATGGGAATTCCAACTGTTGAGGTTATCTTTACCATTCTCCACGCTGGAGGAAAATTCGGTCAAGGGGGCTATAAGACATCAGGTGGACTTCACGGGGTGGGTTCTTCCGTCGTTAACGCCCTTTCTAGCTGGCTAGAAGTTGAAATCACTCGCGATGGTGCAATCTACAAGCAACGTTTTGAAAATGGTGGCAAACCTGTCACGACCTTGAAGAAAATTGGTACAGCACCTAAATCTAAAACAGGTACCAAAGTCACCTTCATGCCTGATGCGACGATATTCTCTACGACAGATTTCAAGTACAATACCATCTCAGAACGCCTCAATGAGTCAGCCTTTCTTTTAAAAAATGTGACCTTGTCTCTGACAGATAAGCGAACAGATGAAGCGATTGAATTCCACTATGAGAATGGGGTACAAGACTTTGTTTCTTATCTGAACGAAGACAAGGAGACCTTGACGCCGGTTCTTTACTTTGAAGGGGAAGACAATGGTTTCCAAGTGGAAGTGGCCCTCCAGTACAATGATGGTTTTTCAGATAACATCTTGTCCTTTGTCAATAACGTTCGCACCAAGGACGGTGGAACGCACGAGACAGGACTTAAGTCTGCCATTACAAAGGTTATGAACGACTACGCGCGTAAGACGGGGCTTCTCAAGGAAAAAGATAAAAACCTTGAAGGTTCAGACTATCGTGAGGGACTAGCAGCCGTTCTTTCTATCTTAGTTCCGGAAGAACACCTCCAGTTTGAAGGACAGACCAAGGACAAACTAGGAAGCCCTCTTGCTCGTCCCGTTGTGGATGGAATGGTGGCGGATAAGTTGACCTTTTTCCTTATGGAAAATGGGGAATTGGCTTCTAACCTCATCCGCAAGGCTATCAAGGCCCGTGATGCTCGCGAAGCGGCACGTAAGGCGCGTGATGAGAGCCGTAATGGTAAGAAAAATAAAAAAGATAAGGGCTTGTTGTCTGGGAAATTGACCCCAGCCCAATCCAAAAATCCTGCTAAGAATGAACTCTATCTAGTTGAGGGGGACTCTGCCGGCGGTTCTGCCAAACAAGGTCGTGACCGTAAGTTCCAGGCAATCTTGCCTCTTCGTGGTAAGGTTATCAATACAGCCAAAGCCAAGATGGCGGATATCCTCAAAAATGAAGAAATCAATACCATGATTTATACTATTGGTGCGGGTGTTGGAGCAGACTTTTCTATTGAGGATGCCAACTATGACAAGATCATTATCATGACCGATGCGGACACCGACGGTGCCCACATTCAGACTTTACTCTTGACATTTTTCTACCGCTACATGCGTCCGCTAGTTGAGGCAGGACATGTTTATATCGCCCTCCCGCCTCTTTACAAGATGTCAAAAGGTAAAGGCAAGAAAGAAGAAGTAGCCTACGCATGGACAGACGGAGAACTTGAAGAACTCCGCAAACAGTTCGGTAAAGGTGCAACACTCCAACGCTACAAGGGGCTTGGAGAGATGAATGCGGATCAACTCTGGAAAACAACTATGAACCCAGAAACGCGTACCCTTATCCGTGTAACCATTGAAGATTTGGCTCGCGCCGAACGTCGTGTCAATGTCCTTATGGGAGACAAGGTCGAACCACGACGTAAGTGGATTGAAGACAATGTCAAGTTTACGCTGGAAGAAGCGACAGTGTTTTAAGTTAGTTTTTAATGAATGGGTATAAAAATGAGAACTGAAACAGAAATGCTCGATGTAATTTTAAAGACTGCTGAAACCTTACAAGTCGCGGCTGTCGCCATGTCTGGTTCACGGACAAACCCAAAGGCCCTAAAAGATGAATTTCAAGACTATGACGTGATCTATGTCGTGGACGATTTAGATAATCTGACGAGTGACCTTTCTTGGTTGGGGCAGTTTGGTAAATGCCTGATTGAACAGTATGTCCTACTTGACCAGCGACATCTTTATCTCATGCTCTTTGAAGATGGCAATAGGATTGATTTGACCCTCTGCCCCAAAGACTACATTCAAGAGTGGATAGACAGTGAGGCCGGATTTACTATTTTAGAAGATCCAGAGCATTTATTTGAACCCTATTCCCCAAATATAGAGCGTTACTGGACAAGCCCAGCTAGTGCGATAGAGTTTGAAAAAACCTGCAATGAATTTTGGTGGGTATCAACTTACGTGGTCAAAGGAATCTGTCGCAAGCAAGTCATCTATGCCACTGACCATCTCCACGGTATTTGTCAGCAAGAACTTCTAAAGGTCTTGGCTTGGCAAGTTGCAACTGATAAGGGGATGGTTGATATTGGCAAGAACTATAAATATCTCTTTAAGTATTTACCTACTGAGAAAGGAAAGGAATTCTCGAATCTGCTTGATTTTTCAAGCATAGATAAAATCACTCAGTCTTTGTTTGCTACGATGAATTTTTTCCACCAAGAGGCTCAGTCCCTTGCTCAAAAGAAGGGTTTTGACTATGATATGGAAGTAGCTGAGAAGATGATTGAGTATGCTGAGGAGAGACTTCTTAATCGCTAACTAACTAAAGACCTTAATTTAAAAGATTAAACTACAGAAAGGGTCGTTTGGTTATTTGTAGTAACTGAACACGGGACTAATTTTATTCGGAAAAAGTCAAATCGTCTTGACTTCATCGAGCCCTACATCGATTTTCTATTTTTCTACAGACATTTTTGGCAAGCCAAATCGTCCCTTTATATCTTAACTGAACACCTTTTCTGTAAAAACCTACTCTACATTCTTTGAAAGGAGTTGAACACGCCCTAAATGCTAGGTGAAAAAGATAAATTCTCTTGTGAGCTTTCTTACTTCAAGAATTTTCTATTTTCACTTGGTATTTTACGGGCTCTGTATCCTATATGAGTAACATTCAAAACATGTCCCTGGAGGACATTATGGGAGAGCGCTTTGGTCGCTACTCAAAATACATTATTCAAGACCGGGCTTTGCCAGATATTCGTGATGGCTTGAAGCCGGTTCAGCGCCGTATTCTTTATTCGATGAATAAGGACGGTAATACCTTTGACAAGAGTTATCGTAAATCGGCTAAGTCTGTCGGGAATATCATGGGGAATTTCCACCCACATGGTGACAGTTCTATCTATGATGCCATGGTTCGTATGTCGCAGGACTGGAAAAATCGTGAGATTCTAGTTGAAATGCACGGTAATAACGGTTCTATGGACGGAGATCCGCCTGCGGCTATGCGTTATACCGAGGCGCGTTTGTCAGAGATTGCTGGTTATCTCCTTCAGGATATCGAGAAAAAGACCGTTCCTTTTGCTTGGAACTTTGACGATACCGAGAAAGAACCGACTGTTCTGCCGGCAGCCTTTCCAAACCTTTTAGTCAATGGTTCGACTGGAATTTCGGCTGGTTATGCCACGGACATTCCACCGCACAATTTGGCTGAAGTCATTGATGCAGCGGTTTACATGATTGACCACCCAACTGCCAAGGTAGATAAACTAATGGAATTCTTGCCTGGACCAGACTTCCCGACTGGAGGGATTATCCAGGGGCGTGATGAAATCAAGAAGGCCTATGAAACTGGGAAAGGGCGCGTGGTTGTTCGTTCCAAGACTGAGATTGAAAAGCTAAAAGGTGGTAAGGAACAAATTGTTGTTACTGAGATTCCTTATGAAATCAACAAGGCCAATCTAGTCAAGAAGATTGATGATGTTCGTGTCAATAATAAGGTGGCAGGTATTGCTGAGGTTCGCGATGAGTCTGACCGTGACGGTCTTCGTATCGCGATTGAACTCAAGAAAGACGCTAATACGGAGCTTGTTCTCAACTACCTATTTAAGTACACTGACCTACAAATCAATTACAATTTTAACATGGTGGCAATTGACAATTTCACGCCTCGTCAGGTTGGGATTGTTCCAATCTTGTCTAGCTATATTGCCCACCGTCGTGAAGTGATTTTGGCGCGTTCACGCTTTGATAAGGAAAAGGCTGAAAAACGTCTCCATATCGTCGAAGGTTTGATTCGTGTGATTTCAATCTTGGACGAAGTCATTGCGCTTATCCGTGCTTCTGAGAATAAGGCTGACGCTAAGGAAAATCTTAAGGTCAGCTATGATTTTACGGAAGAACAGGCTGAGGCTATCGTAACCTTGCAACTGTACCGTTTGACCAATACAGACGTAGTTGTCTTGCAAGAAGAAGAAGCAGAACTTCGTGAGAAGATTGCCATGCTTGCGGCTATTATCGGTGATGAGCGGACTATGTACAATCTCATGAAGAAAGAACTTCGGGAGGTTAAGAAGAAGTTTGCGACACCTCGTTTGAGTTCTTTAGAGGATACTGCTAAAGTAATTGAGATTGATACAGCTAGTCTTATCGCCGAGGAAGATACCTATGTCAGCGTGACCAAGGCCGGTTACATCAAGCGTACCAGCCCGCGTTCTTTTGCAGCTTCAACGCTAGAGGAAATTGGCAAACGTGATGATGACCGTTTGATTTTTGTTCAATCTGCCAAGACAACCCAGCATCTTTTGATGTTCACAAGTCTTGGAAATGTCATTTATCGACCAATCCATGAATTGGCAGACATTCGCTGGAAGGACATCGGAGAGCATCTGAGCCAAACCATTACAAACTTTGAAACGAACGAAGAAATCCTTTATGTGGAAGTCGTGGATCAGTTTGATGATGCGACAACTTATTTTGCAGCTACTCGTCTCGGTCAAATCAAGCGTGTAGAACGCAAAGAATTCACCCCATGGCGAACCTACAAGTCTAAGTCAGTTAAGTATGCTAAGCTCAAAGACGAGACAGACCAGATTGTAGCAGTGACTCCGATTAAACTAGATGATGTTCTCTTGATTAGTCAAAACGGTTATGCTCTGCGTTTCAATATCGAGGAGGTTCCTGTTGTTGGTGCTAAGGCTGCAGGTGTCAAGGCTATGAACCTGAAAGAAGATGATGTCCTCCAATCGGCCTTTATCTGTAATACCTCGTCCTTCTACCTCTTGACTCAGCGTGGAAGTTTGAAACGTGTTTCTGTTGAGGAAATTCCAGCAACCAGCCGTGCCAAACGTGGTTTACAAGTTTTGCGTGAGTTGAAAAACAAACCGCATCGTGTCTTCTTAGCAGGAGCAGTTGCAGAACAAGGCTTCATCGGTGATCTCTTCAGTACAGAAGTGGAAGAGAACGACCAAACGCTGCTTGTTCAATCCAACAAAGGAACAATCTATGAAAGCCGATTGCAAGACTTGAACTTGTCAGAACGCACTAGCAACGGAAGCTTCATTTCTGATACGATTTCAGATGAAGAAGTTTTTGACGCTTATTTTAAAGAAGTATATACAGAAGCCAAATAAGTGAAATGAAGAATCAGTTCTAAGAGCTGGTTCTTTTTTATTGAAGAAATTTTCTGAAAATTACAAAATATACTTGCTATTTTAGAAAAATAGTGTAGAATAAAAGAAATAGGTTTTAGAATAAGGAGTGGAATATGACAGTAACGATTGATTGGGAAAATCTCGGTTTTTCCTATATGAAATTACCTTATCGCTATATTGCTCATTTTAAAAATGGACAATGGGATCAAGGAGAGTTGACAGAAGATGCAATCTTGCATATTTCAGAGTCTTCTCCAAGTCTTCACTATGGTCAACAAGCATTTGAAGGTTTAAAAGCTTATCGTACTAAGGATGGTAGTGTTCAACTGTTCCGTCCTGATGAAAATGCCAAACGTCTGCAACGTACTTGTGATCGTCTCTTGATGCCACAAGTTCCAACAGAAATGTTTGTAGAAGCTTGTAAAGCAGTTGTTCGTGCGAATGAAGAATATGTACCACCATACGGAACAGGTGGAACCTTATATCTTCGCCCTCTTTTGATTGGTGTCGGAGATATTATTGGGGTTAAACCAGCAGAGGAATACATTTTCACCATCTTTGCTATGCCAGTTGGAAATTACTTTAAGGGTGGATTGGTTCCAACCAACTTCTTGATTCAGGATGAATACGACCGTGCCGCTCCAAATGGTACAGGTGCGGCTAAGGTTGGTGGGAACTATGCTGCCAGTCTCTTGCCAGGGAAATTGGCCAAGTCACGTCATTTCTCAGATGTTATCTATCTAGACCCATCAACTCATACAAAGATTGAAGAAGTCGGATCAGCTAACTTCTTTGGAATTACAGCTGATAATGAATTTGTAACACCATTGAGTCCTTCTATCTTGCCATCTATTACCAAGTATTCTTTGCTTTATTTGGCAGAACATCGCTTGGGCTTAACTCCTATTGAGGGGGATGTCCCGATTGATAACCTTGACCGTTTTGTAGAGGCAGGTGCCTGTGGTACAGCAGCGGTTATTTCTCCAATTGGAGGTATTCAACACGGTGATGATTTCCATGTATTCTATAGTGAAACAGAAGTAGGCCCTGTGACTCGTAAATTATATGATGAATTGACAGGAATTCAGTTTGGTGATATTGAAGCGCCAGAAAGTTGGATTGTAAAAGTAGATTAAAATAAACTAAAGGAGATTTTTTATGAAATCGAAAAAGTGGCTTTTAACAGCAGGAGTGGTCCTGAGCACAACAGCTCTATTAGCGGCTTGTGGAAAAGCTGATAAAGAAGCAGATGCACCGACAACATTTTCATATGTCTATGCAGTAGATCCTGCGTCTTTGGACTATAGTGTAGCGACTCGTACATCTACAACAGATGTCATCGGGAATGTGGTTGATGGATTGATGGAAAATGACCAATACGGAAATGTTATTCCTTCCTTAGCTGAAGATTGGTCTGTCTCAAAAGATGGTTTGACTTATACCTATAAACTTCGTAAAGGAGTTAAATGGTACACATCAGAAGGCGAAGAATATGCAGAAGTAACAGCCCATGACTTTGTGACAGGACTAAAACACGTAGCTGACGGAAAGTCAGACGGTGTCTCTCTCATCCAAAATTCAATCAAGGGCTTGGATGCCTACATGACTGGTGAGACCAATGATTTCTCTACAGTTGGTGTTAAGGCCTTGGACGATTATACAGTTGAATATACCCTAAATAAACCAGAAAGTTTCTGGAACTCTAAAGTCACCACAGCAACGATGTTACCTGTAAATGAAGAGTTTTTGAAGGCATCAGGTAAAGATTATGGAGCAGTTACTCCAGCAGGGATTCTTTACAATGGTCCTTATATCTTGAAGACCTTGACATCTAAATCGTTAATCGAATACGAGAAAAATCCAAACTACTGGGATAAAGAAAAGGTAAAAATCGAGAAAATCAAATTGACCTACTACGATGGTTCTGATCAGGAATCGTTGATTCGTAGCTTCTCTTCAGGTGCCTATACGACAGCCCGTCTCTTCCCAAGTAGCTCAAACTTTGCTTCAACTTTGGAACAATACGGAGATAAAATCACTTATAGCCCACAGGACTCAAGTAGTTATTACTTCACCTTTAACGTAAATCGTCAGTCATATAATAAAACTGCGAAAACAAGTGAAGAGCAAAAGACTTCTACTAAAGAAGCTATGCTTAATAAGGACTTCCGTCAGGCTATCAACTTTGCCTTCAACCGCCATTCTTATGCTGCCCAGCTAAATGGTGAAGACGGTGCGGATAAGATTATTCGTAACAGCCTTGTTCCTGACAACTTTGTACAAGCAGGTGGGAAAAACTTTGGTCAAATCGCTCAAGCAGAGTTGGTGAACTATGGTGACCAGTGGAAAGGTGTTGAGCTAGTTGACGGTAAGGATTCTATCTACAACCCTGATAAGGCTAAAGCTGCGTTCGAAAAAGCTAAGAAAGACTTGGAATCTAAAGGGGTAACTTTCCCAATTCACTTGGATGTCCCAGTTGAACAAACAGACACCATCGCCGTTCAACAAAGTAACTCTTTCAAACAGTCAATTGAATCAACTCTTGGTGCTGAAAATGTTGTCATCGATGTTCTTCAAATGACTGATAATGAAAAGGAAACAATCACTTCACAAGCGCGTGTTCCTTCTCAAAAAGACTATGATTTGAACAGTACAGGATGGGCTCCAAGCTATCAAGACCCAGCATCTTACTTGAATATCATGGATCCTAAATCAGGTTCTGCTATGAAACACCTTGGTATTACTAAAGGGAAAGATAAGGATGTTGTAGCTAAACTTGGTTTGGACCAATATAAGAAATTATTGGATGATGCCGATTCAGAAACTACGAATCTTGAAGAGCGCTATGAAAAATATGCTAAGGCTCAAGCTTGGTTGACAGATAGTTCATTATTGATGCCGACAGCCTCATCTGGCGGTTCTCCAGTTGTAAGTAATGTAGTGCCATTCTCAAAACCATACTCACAAGTTGGTATTAAGGGTGACCCATATATCTTTAAAGGAATGAAATTGCAAAAAGATATCGTTACGACAAAAGAATATGAAGAAGCACTGAAAAAATGGCAAAAAGAAAAATTGGAATCAAATGGTAAGTACCAAAAAGAACTAGAAAAACACATTAAATAAAGCGGAGAACTCTATATCAGACAAGCCTGATGTAGAGTTTTTTCTTGCTAGTTTTAGGATTTTCTTGTAAAATAGAAAAAGTGAAGAGAGGTATGAAATGAGTAAGAAAGATAAAAAAATTGAAATTCAAGTAGCAGATGCCAAGGTTAATGTAGGAAAAGACAGTTTTGAAGGTTATACATTGACTATCGGTAAAAAAGTTATCGGAGAAATTGCCGAATTAGATGGACAATTTGCCATTATAAAGAATGGGAATGTCGATAGTTTTTATAAAAAATTGGAAAAAGCTGTGGAAATTTTGATTGAAAATTATAATTTAGCAAAATAAGTCTTGTTTTTTTGAAATTTTCATGATATAATGGTCCATGTTGATTGTAGGAGAGATAGCGAAGAGGCTAAACGCGGCGGACTGTAAATCCGCTCCTTCGGGTTCGGGGGTTCGAATCCCTCTCTCTCCATTTCATCAATGGGGTATAGCCAAGCGGTAAGGCAAGGGACTTTGACTCCCTCATGCGTTGGTTCGAATCCAGCTACCCCAGTTCTTAGGTAATAATCAAGATAAAAATCAAAATATCTTAGGGTATTTTATTTTTATAATTGAAAGACGTGAACGATATGAACATGTCCTTGCGGGTGCTTAGGAAAAAAATTATAAGTATGTCAAGTTTAAGAAAAACTTGATTGTTGGAGGATTTTTTAGATGAACGAATTTGAAGATTTGCTAAATAGCGTTAGCCAAGTTGAGACTGGTGATGTTGTTAGTGCTGAAGTATTGACAGTTGATGCGACTCAAGCTAACGTTGCAATCTCTGGAACTGGTGTTGAAGGTGTCTTGACTCTTCGCGAATTGACGAACGATCGCGATGCAGATATCAATGACTTTGTTAAAGTAGGAGAAGTATTGGATGTTCTTGTACTTCGTCAAGTAGTTGGTAAAGATACTGATACAGTTACATACCTTGTATCTAAAAAACGCCTTGAAGCTCGCAAAGCATGGGACAAACTTGTTGGTCGCGAAGAAGAAGTTGTTACTGTTAAAGGAACTCGTGCCGTTAAAGGTGGACTTTCAGTAGAATTTGAAGGTGTTCGTGGATTTATCCCAGCTTCAATGTTGGATACTCGTTTCGTACGTAACACTGAGCGTTTTGTAGGTCAAGAATTTGATGCTAAAATCAAAGAAGTTGACGCTAAAGAAAACCGCTTCATCCTTTCACGTCGTGAAGTTGTTGAAGCAGCTACAGCAGCAGCTCGTGCTGAAGTATTCGGTAAATTGGCTGTTGGTGATGTTGTAACTGGTAAAGTTGCACGTATCACAAGCTTCGGTGCTTTCATCGACCTTGGTGGTGTTGACGGATTGGTTCACTTGACTGAATTGTCACACGAACGTAACGTATCACCAAAATCAGTTGTAACTGTTGGTGAAGAAATTGAAGTGAAAATCCTTGATCTTAACGAAGAAGAAGGACGCGTATCACTTTCACTTAAAGCAACAACACCTGGACCATGGGATGGCGTTGAGCAAAAATTGGCTAAAGGTGATGTAGTAGAAGGAACAGTTAAACGTTTGACTGACTTCGGTGCATTTGTTGAAGTATTGCCAGGTATCGATGGACTTGTTCACGTATCACAAATTTCACACAAACGTATTGAAAATCCAAAAGAAGCTCTTAAAGTTGGTCAAGAAGTTCAAGTTAAAGTTCTTGAAGTTAACGCAGATGCAGAGCGCGTATCACTTTCTATCAAAGCTCTTGAAGAGCGTCCAGCTCAAGAAGAAGGACAAAAAGAAGAAAAACGTGCTGCTCGTCCACGTCGTCCAAAACGTCAAGAAAAACGTGATTTCGAACTTCCAGAAACACAAACAGGATTCTCAATGGCTGACTTGTTCGGTGATATCGAACTTTAATCAAATTGAAAATTCACAAAATCCTTTGTTTACTAAACAAGGGATTTTTCTTTTGTCTGTAAGCCTTTTTTGATATAATAGTCCTATGTTAGAATCAGAAAAAAAATCACGTTATCAAATGTTAAATGAGGAGCTCTCTTTTTTATTGGAAGGCGAAAACAATGTTTTGGCTAATCTTTCCAACGCCAGTGCTCTTTTAAAATCGCACTTTCCTAATACTGTATTTGCAGGCTTTTATTTATTCGATGGAAAGGAATTGGTTTTAGGTCCCTTCCAAGGAGGCGTTTCCTGCATCCGTATTGCACTAGGCAAAGGTGTTTGTGGGGAGGCAGCCTACTTTCAGGAAACTGTTCTGGTTGGTGATGTAACAACTTATCCCAACTATATTTCTTGTGATAGTCGAGCTAAAAGTGAAATTGTTGTCCCAATGATAAAGAATGGTCAACTACTTGGAGTTCTGGATCTGGATTCTTCAAAGGTTGATGATTATGATGCTATGGATCGAGATTATTTGGAACAATTTGTCGCTATTTTGCTTGAAATGACAGAATGGGACTTTACAATGTTTGAGGAGAAAGCCTAATGTATCAAGCACTTTATCGAAAATATAGAAGTCAAAAC
Organism: Streptococcus mitis; assembly: GCF_002096925.1. GTDB lineage: Bacteria > Bacillota > Bacilli > Lactobacillales > Streptococcaceae > Streptococcus > Streptococcus mitis_AF. The sequence continues at coordinate 12,514 of NZ_NCVN01000020.1, forward strand.
TTCTCCCAGTTGGTTGGACAGGAAGTTGTGGCTAAGACTCTTAAACAAGCAGTGGAGCAAGAGAAAATAAGTCATGCTTATCTTTTTTCTGGTCCACGGGGAACGGGAAAAACCAGTGTAGCCAAGATTTTTGCCAAAGCTATGAACTGTCCAAATCAAGTGGGTGGTGAACCTTGTAATAACTGCTATATTTGTCAAGCAGTGACAGATGGTAGTTTAGAAGATGTCATTGAAATGGATGCTGCCTCTAATAACGGGGTGGATGAAATCCGTGAAATTCGTGATAAATCTACCTATGCGCCTAGCCTTGCTCGTTATAAGGTTTATATCATAGATGAGGTTCACATGCTGTCTACAGGAGCTTTTAATGCCCTCCTAAAGACGCTGGAAGAGCCAACACAGAATGTGGTCTTTATTTTGGCCACTACTGAATTGCACAAGATTCCTGCCACTATTCTATCCCGTGTGCAACGTTTTGAATTTAAATCGATTAAGACACAGGATATTAAGGAACATATCCACTATATTTTAGAAAAAGAAAATATCAGTTCTGAACCAGAGGCTGTGGAAATCATTGCCAGACGGGCTGAAGGTGGAATGCGAGATGCCTTGTCTATTTTGGATCAAGCCTTGAGTTTGACACAGGGAAACGAGCTGACGACTGCCATCTCTGAAGAAATTACTGGTACCATTAGCCTATCGGCCTTGGATGATTATGTGTCTGCCTTATCACAACAGGATGTTCCAAAGGCCCTAGCATGCTTGAATCTTCTTTTTGACAATGGTAAGAGTATGACTCGTTTTGTGACCGACCTTTTGCACTATTTAAGAGATTTGTTAATTGTTCAAACAGGTGGAGAAAACACTCATCATAGTCCAGTCTTTGTAGAAAATTTGACACTTCCTCAAGAAAATCTGTTTGAAATGATTCGCTTGGCGACAGTCAGTTTAGCAGATATTAAGTCTAGTTTGCAGCCTAAGATTTATGCTGAGATGATGACCATTCGTTTGGCAGAGATTAAGCCTGAACCAGCTCTTTCTGGGGAAGTTGAACATGAAATTTCTGCATTGAGACAGGAAGTTGCGCGTCTCAAAGAAGAACTCGCAAATGTGGGAACTGTAGCTAAGCCAACAAATCCAGCTCCTAGTCGTCCAACAGCAGGCAAAACAGTCTATCGTGTGGATCGCAATAAGGTTGAATCTATCTTACAAGAGGCCGTTGAAAATCCTGATTTAGCACGTCAAAATCTGATTCGCTTGCAGAATGCCTGGGGAGAGGTGATTGAAAGTCTTGGAGGTCCTGATAAGGCTCTGCTAGTTGGTTCTCAACCGGTTGCAGCCAATGAACACCATGCTATTCTTGCTTTTGAATCTAACTTCAATGCTGGTCAAACCATGAAACGGGACAATCTCAACACCATGTTTGGTAACATCCTCAGTCAGGCAGCAGGTTTTTCACCTGAGATTTTAGCCATTTCCATGGAGGAATGGAAAGAAGTTCGCGCAGCCTTTTCAGTTAAAGCCAAATCTTCTCAAACTGAAAAAGAAGCAGAAGAAAGCCTGATTCCAGAAGGATTTGAATTTTTGGCTGATAAAGTGAAGGTAGAGGAAGACTAAAGAAAGATTTCATGATACAATAAGTTTATGAATAGACAACAATTTATCATCATCGCGCTGTTTACAGCTGCTGAGACCTATTTTTTCAATGAAGCCTGGATGACTGGTCGCTATATTATGGCAGCCTTTTGGGCCATTTTGCTCTTTAGAAATTTCCGAGTTAGTTACTTGATGGGCAAGATTGTAGATGTCATTGACCAGCATTTAAAAGGAAAAGACTAGTCCTCAGCTTCTAGACAAAATCAAAGCCTTTTAGGCTTTTTTTTGTTATACTATAAAAGTATATTTATTGACCTTTTACCGTATTTTCTAGGGAAATCAAGTATGTTTCTAGTAAGCACTGTAAAGGTCTTGAAAAAGAAAGGAATTATCATGTCAGTATTAGAGATCAAAGATCTTCACGTTGAGATTGAAGGAAAAGAAATTTTAAAAGGGGTTAACCTGACCCTGAAAACAGGAGAAATCGCCGCTATCATGGGACCAAATGGTACTGGTAAATCGACTCTTTCTGCCGCTATCATGGGAAATCCAAACTATGAAGTTACCAAAGGTGAAGTCTTGTTTGATGGCGTCAACATCCTTGAGTTGGAAGTGGACGAGCGTGCGCGTATGGGACTTTTCCTTGCTATGCAATACCCATCAGAAATTCCTGGTATTACTAACGCTGAGTTTCTTCGTGCAGCCATGAATGCTGGTAAAGAAGATGATGAAAAAATTTCAGTTCGCGAGTTCATCACTAAGCTAGATGAAAAAATGGAATTGCTCAACATGAAAGAAGAAATGGCTGAGCGTTACCTCAACGAAGGTTTCTCTGGTGGTGAGAAAAAACGTAATGAGATTCTTCAACTTTTGATGTTGGAACCAACTTTTGCCCTTTTGGATGAGATTGACTCTGGTCTTGATATTGATGCCCTTAAAGTTGTTTCTAAAGGTGTTAATGCTATGCGTGGTGAAGGCTTTGGTGCTATGATTATCACTCACTACCAACGTCTTTTGAACTACATCACACCTGATGTGGTACACGTCATGATGGAAGGTCGTGTTGTCCTTTCTGGTGGTCCAGAATTGGCTGCGCGTTTGGAACGTGAAGGATACGCAAAACTAGCTGAAGAACTTGGCTATGACTACAAGGAAGAATTGTAATTCCCTCGTGTCTTTTAGGAGAAGTAAATGACTAAAGAAAATATTAAACTTTTTTCAGAAATGCACGCTGAACCAAGCTGGTTGGCTGATCTCCGTCAAAAAGCTTTTGACAAGATTGAGACTTTGGAATTACCAGTTATTGAGCGTGTCAAATTCCACCGTTGGAATCTGGGTGATGGAACGATTACAGAAAACGAGCCATCAGCAAATGTTCCAGATTTCACAGCTCTAGATAATCACTTGAAATTGGTTCAAGTAGGAACTCAAACTGTTTTTGAGCAAACTCCAGTTGAGTTGGCTGAACAGGGTGTTGTCTTTACAGATTTCCATTCAGCTTTAGAAGAAATTCCAGAGCTGATCGAAGAATTCTTCATGTCATCTGTTAAGTATGACGATGACAAGTTGGCAGCCTACCACACAGCTTATTTCAACAGTGGTGCTGTTCTCTATATTCCTGATAATGTTGAGATTAAAGAACCAATCGAAGGAATTTTCTACCAAGACAGCGATAGCGATGTGCCGTTTAACAAGCATATTATGATTATCGCTGGTAAAAATTCTAAGATTAGTTATTTGGAGCGTTTAGAGTCACGCGGTGAAGGAAGTGCCAAAGCAACTGCTAATATCACAGTAGAAGTAATTGCACGTTCTGGAGCTCAAGTGAAGTTTGCTGCGATCGACCGTCTAGGTGAAAACGTCACTGCCTACATTAGCCGTCGTGGTAAATTAGGCAACGATGCAAGCATTGACTGGGCAATTGGTGTCATGAACGAAGGGAACGTCGTTGCGGACTTTGATAGCGACTTGATTGGAAATGGTAGTCATGCAGATCTCAAGGTCGTAGCTCTTTCAAGTGGCCGTCAGGTGCAAGGAATTGACACTCGAGTAACAAACTATGGTTGTAATTCAATCGGAAATATCCTACAACATGGGGTTATTCTTGAAAAAGCAACCTTGACCTTCAATGGTATTGGCCACATTATCAAGGGTGCCAAGGGAGCAGATGCCCAACAAGAGAGCCGAGTTCTTATGCTTTCAGACCAAGCGCGTTCAGATGCCAATCCAATTCTTTTGATTGACGAAAATGATGTTACTGCAGGCCATGCGGCTTCTATCGGTCAGGTAGATCCAGAAGATATGTACTACCTCATGAGCCGTGGTCTGGATAAGGCAACTGCAGAACGCTTGGTTGTTCGTGGTTTCCTTGGATCTGTTATCGTTGAGATTCCAGTCAAGGAAGTTCGTGATGAAATGATTGCAACTATCGAAGAAAAATTGTCAAAACGCTAAGGGGAAGCCTATGTTAGATGTAGAAGTGATTCGCAAGGATTTTCCAATTTTAGACCAGATTGTTAATGATGAACCATTGGTTTATTTGGACAATGCTGCGACGACACAAAAACCACTAGCAGTTCTGGAGACGATTAACCGCTACTATGAGAAGGACAATGCCAATGTTCATCGTGGCGTTCATACCTTGGCTGAAAGGGCGACAGCTTCTTATGAGGCGGCTCGTGAAACCATTCGTAAGTTTATCAATGCAGGGTCTACAAAGGAAGTTCTCTTTACTAGGGGAACGACAACCAGTCTTAACTGGGTAGCACGCTTCGCTGAGGAAATTCTTACTGAGGGAAACCAAGTTTTGATTTCTGTCATGGAACACCATTCCAACATCATTCCTTGGCAGGAAGCCTGCCGCAAGACTGGGGCAGAGCTTGTCTATGTCTATCTTAAGAATGGAGCTCTGGATATGGATGATTTGCGAGCTAAATTGACTGATAAAGTTAAGTTTGTCTCCCTTGCTCACGCCTCAAATGTCCTGGGTGTGGTCAATCCAATAAAAGAAATCACTCAATTGGCGCACCAAGTGGGAGCCGTCATGGTGGTGGATGGTGCTCAGTCTACACCCCATATGAAGATTGATGTACAGGATTTGGATGTGGACTTCTTTGCCTTTTCAGGTCACAAGATGGCGGGTCCAACTGGTATCGGTGTTCTTTACGGTAAAGAAAAGTATCTGGAACAAATGTCACCAGTAGAATTTGGCGGCGAAATGATTGATTTCGTCTATGAGCAATCTGCTAGTTGGAAGGAATTACCTTGGAAATTCGAGGCAGGAACTCCCAATATGGCTGGTGCAATCGGACTGGCAGCAGCAGTGGATTATCTAGAAAAGATTGGTATGGATGTGATTGAAGCCCATGAACAGGAACTGATTGAATACGTCTATCCAAAACTGCAGGCGATAGAAGGCTTGACTATTTACGGTTCACAGGATTTGGCTCAACGTTCAGGTGTTATTGCCTTTAACCTAGGCGACCTTCATCCGCACGACCTTGCGACTGCTTTGGATTATGAAGGAGTGGCTGTTCGAGCAGGTCACCATTGTGCGCAACCTTTGCTCCAGTATTTGGATGTTCCAGCAACAGCTCGTGCAAGTTTTTATATCTATAATACAAAGGCAGATTGCGACAAGCTAGTCGATGCCTTACAAAAGACAAAGGAGTTTTTCAATGGCACTTTCTAAACTAGATAGCCTTTATATGGCAGTGGTAGCGGACCATTCGAAAAATCCACATCATCAAGGAAAGTTGGAAGATGCTGAACAAATCAGTCTCAACAATCCAACCTGTGGGGATGTCATCAACCTCTCTGTCAAGTTTGATGCAGAGGACCGTTTGGTAGATATTGCTTTTCTAAACTCAGGATGTACGATTTCAACTGCCTCTGCTAGTATGATGACAGATGCCGTTTTAGGCAAGACCAAACAAGAAATCTTAGAACTTGCGACCATTTTTTCTGAAATGGTTCAAGGGCAAAAAGATGAGCGTCAAGACCAACTTGGAGACGCAGCCTTCTTATCAGGCGTTGCAAAATTCCCTCAACGAATCAAGTGTGCAACCCTAGCTTGGAACGCCCTGAAGAAAACAATTGAAAATCAAGAAAACAAGTAAGGCAAGTTTCTTTTGTCTTATGAATCAGTAGAAATGAAGAATGAAAGAAAGGATATTATGGCTGAAGAAAGAGTAGAACCAAAACCAATTGACCTTGGTGAATATAAATTTGGTTTCCATGATGATGTAGAGCCTGTCCTATCGACAGGAAAAGGATTGAATGAAGATGTCATTCGTGAACTATCAGCTGCTAAGGGAGAACCAGAGTGGATGTTAGAATTTCGTTTGAAGTCTTATGAAACCTTCAAAAAAATGCCCATGCAAACTTGGGGAGCAGACTTGTCAGAGATTGATTTTGATGACTTGATCTACTACCAAAAATCATCTGATAAACCAGCTCGTTCATGGGATGAGGTTCCTGAAAAAATTAAAGAAACCTTTGAACGTATTGGTATACCAGAAGCTGAGCGTGCTTATCTAGCTGGTGCCTCTGCCCAGTACGAGTCAGAAGTGGTTTACCACAATATGAAGGAAGAGTTCCAGAAATTGGGGATTATCTTTACAGATACGGATTCTGCCCTCAAGGAATACCCAGACTTGTTTAAACAATACTTTGCTAAGTTGGTACCGCCGACTGATAACAAGTTGGCTGCCCTTAACTCAGCAGTATGGTCTGGTGGAACCTTTATCTACGTACCAAAAGGTGTTAAGGTAGATATTCCACTTCAAACTTACTTCCGTATCAACAACGAAAATACTGGTCAGTTTGAACGTACCTTGATTATCGTTGACGAAGGAGCAAGTGTCCATTATGTAGAAGGATGTACAGCGCCAACTTATTCAAGTAACAGCTTGCATGCTGCCATTGTAGAAATCTTTGCCTTGGATGGAGCTTATATGCGTTATACGACTATCCAAAACTGGTCTGATAACGTCTATAACTTGGTAACAAAACGTGCTAAAGCCTTGAAAGATGCGACAGTTGAGTGGATTGATGGAAACTTGGGTGCTAAAACAACCATGAAATACCCATCTGTTTACCTAGATGGAGAAGGGGCGCGTGGAACCATGCTTTCGATTGCCTTTGCTAATGCAGGGCAACACCAAGATACTGGTGCTAAGATGATCCACAATGCTCCACATACTAGCTCGTCTATTGTGTCTAAATCTATCGCTAAAGGCGGAGGGAAGGTTGACTACCGTGGACAAGTAACCTTTAACAAAAACTCTAAGAAATCTGTCTCTCACATCGAATGTGATACCATTATCATGGATGACTTGTCAGCATCAGATACCATTCCATTTAATGAAATTCACAACTCGCAAGTAGCTTTGGAACACGAAGCTAAGGTATCTAAGATTTCAGAAGAGCAACTCTATTACCTTATGAGCCGTGGATTGTCAGAATCTGAGGCAACTGAGATGATTGTTATGGGATTTGTGGAGCCCTTCACAAAAGAACTTCCAATGGAATATGCAGTTGAGCTGAATCGCTTGATTAGCTATGAGATGGAAGGATCAGTTGGGTAAGAATATGTAGAATCTGAGCAGGATTTATTCTGTTCGGATTTTTTTGAAAAATTATCTTATAAATATTCACAAAATCCCTTTTATATGATAAAATAAAACAATCATATTTAATGGAGATGACCTATGAATATTTTTAGAACAAAAGATGTTAGCTTGGGACGTACTGAAATGCACCGTCATTTAAAAGTATGGGATTTGATTTTATTAGGAATCGGTGCCATGGTAGGAACTGGGATTTTTACCATTACAGGAACCGCAGCAGCAACGCTTGCTGGTCCGTCACTGGTTGTATCTATAGTGATTTCTGCCCTGTGTGTTTCTTTATCCGCCCTCTTTTTCGCAGAGTTTGCCTCTCGTGTTCCTGCAACTGGTGGTGCTTATAGTTATTTGTATGCAATTTTGGGTGAATTACCAGCTTGGCTTGCTGGTTGGTTAACTATCATGGAATTCATGACAGCGGTTTCTGGTGTGGCCTCTGGCTGGGCAGCTTATTTTAAAGGCTTACTCAGTAACTATAGTATTTCAATGCCTCAAGCCTTGAATGGGACCTTTAACCCTGAGCAGGGTACCTATATAGACCTTTTACCTATTTTGGTATTGACACTGGTAACCGGTTTAGTTTTATTAAATTCCAAGGCAGCCTTGCATTTTAATTCGCTTCTAGTCGTCTTGAAATTCTCTGCTCTCGCTTTGTTTATTCTAGTTGGTATCTGGTATATTAAACCAGAAAATTGGTCCAACTTTGCTCCTTTTGGTTTTGGTCAAATTTATGGTGGAAGTACTGGAATAATGGCAGGAGCATCTTTGATGTTCTTTGGTTTCCTAGGATTTGAATCTATTTCGATGGCTGTTGATGAAATTCAAAATCCACAAAAGAATATCCCACGAGGTATTGTTTTGTCTTTGACAATCGTAACGATTCTCTATGCTCTGGTTACATTAGTATTGACAGGGATTGTTCACTACAACCAACTCAATGTGGACGATGCGGTAGCATTTTCATTGCGAAGTATAGGAATTGGTTGGGCAGCTAATTATGTGTCATCAGTGGCCATTTTGACCCTAATAACAGTGTGTATTTCTATGACTTATGCCTTATCGCGTATGATTTACAGTTTAGCACGTGATGGTCTTTTACCTCGAAGTTTTAAGCAATTAAGCAAAACAAGTCGTGTTCCTAAAAATGCGACCATCTTAACTGGAGTTGCTTCTGCAATTGCAGCAGGAGTGTTTCCACTGGCTAGTATTGCAGCCTTTCTAAATATTTGTACGCTTGCTTATCTTATCTTATTGGCTTATGGAATTATAAAACTTAGAAAGGATAAGGGAATGCCTAAAGAAGGAGAATTCAAAACTCCCCTAGTTCCCTTGTTGCCGATTCTCTCGATTCTAATCTGTCTTTCCTTTATGCTTCAATATAGTGTAGAAACATGGATTGCGTTTGGAATTGCTCTTGTAGTTGGACTTGTGATTTACTTTACTTATGGCTATCGTCATTCTACACTTTCTGAATAAAGAAAAAGCTGGAACTTTGAACTGCACCCCAAAAGTTAGACAGAAAAAAACTAACTTTTGGGGTGTTTTTCTTATGTGACTATTAGTCCGTCTCGCTCCGTTAGGTGAGAGACAAAAAAACCACCCGCTATGCGGGTGCGCGTCGAAGGTTATACCAAAAAAACTCCGAACGCGATGCAATAAAGGTGTTCAAGCCAATTGTAAAGCGAAAGGAGAAAAATATGGCACAAAAGGCTCATAGTTTATCGCACACAAAGTGGCACTGTAAGTATCACATTGTGTTCACCCCTAAGTATAGACGAAAAGTTATCTATAATCAATATCGAAGTAGTTTAGGCGAAATATTTCATCGCTTGTGTAGTTATAAAGGAGTTGAAAT
>NZ_NCVN01000019.1:0-19230 GCF_002096925.1 Streptococcus mitis
AACGGTATGATGGAATCTTTCTTTGGCATTCTTAAGTCTGAAATGTTTTATGGTTATGAGAATACGTTTCAGTCACTTGAACACTTGGAACAAGCCATTGTAGACTATATTGATTACTACAACAATAAACGAATTAAGGTAAAACTAAAAGGACTTAGCCCTGTACAATACAGAACTAAATCCTTCGGATAAATTAATTGTCTAACTTTTTGGGGTCAGTACAGAATACCTAGGTTTTTCTTTTTATTCTAGTATCCAACTCTTCGAAAAAGCGTTATAATGATAGTAAAGAGTGACTTGTTTGTAAGAAAGAGAGAAGGACGATGGCTTATATTGAAATGAAACACAGCTACAAGCGTTACCAGGTTGGGGATACTGAGATTGTGGCTAATCGCGATGTGAATTTTGAAATTGAAAAAGGGGAGCTGGTCATTATTCTTGGCGCTTCAGGTGCTGGAAAATCAACCGTTCTCAATCTCCTAGGAGGTATGGATACCAATGATGAGGGGGAGATTTGGATCGATGGTGCCAATATTGCCAACTATAGTTCGCACCAACGAACAAACTATCGTCGTGAAGATGTAGGTTTTGTTTTTCAATTTTACAATCTGGTATCCAATCTGACAGCCAAGGAAAATGTGGAGTTGGCCTCAGAAATCGTGACAGATGCCTTGGATCCAGAGCAAGTGCTCAAAGACGTAGGTCTGACTCATCGTCTCAATAACTTTCCAGCCCAACTTTCTGGAGGGGAGCAACAGCGAGTCTCCATTGCACGCGCGGTAGCTAAAAATCCTAAAATTCTCCTTTGTGATGAACCAACTGGAGCATTGGATTATCAGACAGGCAAGCAGGTTTTGAAAATCCTCCAAGATATGTCTCGTCAAAAGGGAGCGACGGTAATCATCGTGACTCACAATAGCTCGCTAGCTCCTATCGCAGATCGGGTGATTTACATGCGTGATGCCACTGTTATGAGAGTAACAATCAATGAGCATCCACAGGCTATCGATACATTGGAGTATTAGCATGAAAAAAACATACCGAAAAGACTTGCTCCAGTCGGTGACTGCTTCCAAGGGACGCTTTTTATCTATCTTGACCTTGATGATGCTGGGGTCTTTAGCTCTAGTTGGTCTCAAAGTGGCCAGTCCAAACATGGAACGTACGGCAGAAGATTATCTCCGTAAAGCAAATACCTTGGATCTGGCAGTGATAGCTGATTATGGCTTGGACAAAGAAGATCAGGACGAACTAAAGACCCTTCAAGGAGCAAGTGTTGAGTTTGGCTATATGGCAGACTTAACCGTTGAAAATAGTGAAGAAGCGATTCGACTTTATTCCAAGCCGGAGGGAATTTCAACCTTCCAAGTGACAGAAGGGCGACTTCCAGAGGCTGATGGGGAAATTTCCTTGGCAGATTTCTGGAAAGACCGCTATCAGATTGGGCAGGCTATCACCTTTAGCAAGACAGAAGAAGGGAAGCCCGTCATAAAATCCCAATCTTTCACCATTACTGGATTTGTTCAGTCGGGTGAGATGCTTTCTCAAGAAGACTTGGGAGGGGCTAGTAGTGGAAATGGAAGCTTGGCTGGCTATGGAGTGATTTTACCCAGTCAGTTTGACTCAGATGTTTATAGCATTGCGCGTGTGCGCTATGACGATTTAAAAAATTTGGATGCTTTTTCATCAGACTATAGAAGCAAACGAGATCAACACCAGGAAGACTTACAAAACTTGCTGGCTGATAATGGTCAAAAACGATTGGTAAGCATCAAAACAAATGGGCAAAAGAGCTTGGAAGATGGAAAAGAGCAGCTCCAAACAGCTGAAAGTAACTTTCAAAAAGGCAAGAGTCAGTTAGAACAGGCTGAAAGTCGATTGAAAACTCAAGAAGAACAAGTGACCGCTTTGCCTGAGCCTCAAAAGAGTCAATCCAAGGAGCAATTGACAAAAGCTAAGGAAGAATTGGCTACAGAAAAAGAAAAAATGGCTCAGACAGAGAGTAATCTAGCCAAGGAAAAAGAGAAGCTTGAACAACGCCAGAAAGAGCTTGATGAACTGGCAGAGCCTACTTACCATGTATACAACCGCCAAACCATGCCAGGTGGTCAAGGCTATCTCATGTACAGTAACGCTTCAGCAAGTATTCGTTCTGTCGGGAATATCTTTCCCGTGGTGCTTTTTATGGTTGCTGCAATGGTAACCTTTACAACTATGACTCGCTTTGTGGATGAAGAGCGTACCAATGCTGGTATTTTCAAGGCCCTAGGTTACCAGAATAAAGATATTGTTGCCAAGTTTGTCCTCTATGGTTTTCTTGCAGGAACTGTGGGAACCGTTTTAGGAACGCTTTTAGGACATTATCTCCTTGCAGGCGTGATTTCGGATGTTATAACAGCTGGAATGGTCGTTGGGAAAAGTCAGGAGTATTTCTATTGGTCTTATAACCTTCTTGCCCTGGCCTTAAGTTGGGTATCCAGTGTCTTGCCGGCTTATATAGTGGCACGGAGGGAATTGCACGATGAAGCAGCCCAACTTTTGCTGCCCAAACCTCCTGTTAAAGGATCAAAAATTTTGCTGGAACGCCTGAGTTTTATTTGGAGTCGTTTGAGCTTCACTCATAAGGTTACGGCGCGAAATATTTTCCGTTATAAGCAACGGATGTTGATGACCATTTTTGGAGTTGCGGGTTCGGTTGCTCTCCTATTTGCAGGTCTTGGCATTCAGTCTTCTGTGGGAGGAGTTGTCGATCGTCAATTTGAACAAATCCAGCAATACCAGATGATTGTAGCGGAAAAGAGCAGTGTAATGGAGAAAGAAAAAGTAGACCTAGAAAGTGCCTTGCAAGCTGAGCCTATCCATGCTTATCAAAAAATCTACTCTAAATCCATTGAAAAAGATTTCAAAGAAAAAGCAGGACTTCAGACTATCACTATAATGGTCACAAGCAGAGAAAATTTCAAACCCTTTATCGCATTAGAAGAAAATGGCCAAGAGGTGCAGGTCACAGATGGAGCAGTCGTAAGTCAAAAACTAGCTCAACTAGCAGATGTTACGGTTGGAGACAAGCTGGAGCTTGATGGAAAAGAAATCAGGGTTGCGGCTATTTCTGAAAACTATGTTGGACACTTTGTTTATCTCAACCGAGAAACTTATGAACAAGTCTACGGTACCAGTCCGAAAGACAATACCTACCTAGTAAAATTAAAAGAGCCAACACCATCCAATACGGAGAAAGAAGCTGCGGTCTTTATGAAAAAAACTGCTGTTTCTGGGGTGGTCCAAAATGCAACAGCTATCCACCTCTTTGAATCTGTAGCCAATTCTCTTAATAAAACCATGGCAATCCTTATCCTTGTTTCCGTCTTGCTAGCCATTGTCATTCTTTACAATCTCACCAATATCAATGTGGCAGAACGTATCCGTGAACTTTCCACTATAAAGGTTCTCGGTTTCCATAATAAAGAAGTGACTCTCTATATCTACCGCGAGACCATGGTGCTGTCCTTTGTGGGGATTGTTCTCGGTTTGGTAGCCGGTTACTATTTACATCAATTTTTGATTCAAATGATCTCACCTGCCACCATACTTTTTTATCCACGAGTCAGCTGGGGAGTCTATACTCTTCCAATCGTCGCAGTGACTGTGATCTTAGTCTTACTGGGTTTCTTTGTCAATCACCACTTGAGAAAGGTGGATATGCTTGAAGCCCTGAAATCAGTAGAGTAGGTCAAGTTTTTAAAAAGTAAATCAGTTGACAAAGTCTCTGCTTCTTGGTAGAATAAGAACTGTCGTAAAGACAAATAACTTCTTCTTGGTTACAGGCATGCCAACCTGTCACTCGGATGAAGCCAAATAAAAAGGAGAAACATCATGGCAATCTCAAAAGAGAAAAAAAATGAAATCATCGCACAATATGCACGTCACGAAGGTGATACAGGTTCAGTAGAGGTTCAAGTTGCTGTCCTTACTTGGGAAATCAACCACCTTAACGAACACATCAAACAACACAAAAAAGACCACGCTACTTACCGTGGGTTGATGAAAAAAATCGGTCGCCGTCGTAACTTGCTTGCATACTTGCGTAAAAACGACGTTAACCGTTACCGTGAGTTAATCAACTCTCTAGGACTTCGTCGCTAATCTTGCGTCTAAACCGTTTCTATACTTCGTTGACTTCGGCTCGATGTACCATTAGTACAATCTTCGCCTCGTCGCCTAGTCTATAAAAGGTTTATCCAGCAAGAATCATGATGCTAAGGGCGTAAGAAATCCGTATGAAAATAGGGAAACGACACCGTGTTCGATGAACACAAGGAGTTCCATCTTTTTCACTAGGATTTTAGCCTGAGCTCAAATCAGCTCTCTGACTTCAGAGGGCTTTTTTATTGAGGTTTTATCGGTCACAATTTTGGAGACTACAAAAACCTCAAATGGTATCAGCTAATTACACCATAAGGGTGCGTAGCTACTCGGCTTGAAAAGCCGAGTAGCTGTCTGCAAGCCCCTTCGGAGAGCCCACACTTTACGAAGTAAAGTATAGTATGTTATACTTTACATGGAAGTAGTCACCGAATTCCAGTTAGAAATTACTTTGTAACTACGTTTTGAGGAGGAGTAAAATGCTTTCCTATGTTCGAAATTACCCACTAGCGATAGCTAAATTAATGTGTCTGTGCTCTCCTAAAATCTGCTGATTTATTACTGACCAATACAGGAGGTTTTTTATGGGACAGACAATCATATCTGCTATTGGTGTTTATATTTCCACCAGTATCGATTATTTAATTATTTTATTTATTTTATTTGCACAGCTATCACAGAATAAACAAAAATGGCATATTTATGCGGGGCAATATCTAGGCACAGGCTTACTTGTAGGGGCGAGTTTAGTTGCTGCTTATGTCGTTAATTTCGTGCCTGAAGAATGGATGGTTGGATTGCTTGGTTTAATCCCTATCTATTTAGGGATTCGCTTTGCAATTGTTGGAGAAGGTGAGGAAGAAGAGGAAGAAGAGGAAGAAATTATTGAAAGATTAGAACAAAGCAAGGCAAATCAACTGTTTTGGACAGTTACATTGCTGACAATTGCGTCTGGCGGAGATAATTTAGGTATCTATATACCTTATTTTGCTTCGTTAGATTGGTCACAGACCCTCGTGGCGTTGCTTGTGTTTGCAATCGGCATAATTATCTTATGCGAGATTAGTCGGGTGTTATCCTCTATTCCGTTAATATTCGAGACAATTGAAAAATACGAGCGAATCATTGTGCCCTTAGTGTTCATTCTACTTGGACTATACATCATGTATGAAAATGGCACGATAGAGACTTTTCTGATCGTGTAGATTTTTTTCACTAGGATTTAATCCCAATCTCAAATCAGCTCTCTGATTTTCAGAGGGCTTTTTATGTTGTCACCTTATATCGATATACTCAAGTATTATCTTTGCTTATGCTTCCTAACACTGTATGGAAAAACCAACCATAATTTTTCTGATTTTAATTGTATTTTTTCCATAGCTTGTTACACAGTTGAAAATATGGTATACTTTTCATGAGAATTTTCTAAATTTTTAATATTCTATCAAAGGAGGTTTGCATGCTTTCCAAATTTTCTGGAAGCCGACAAGACCAGCAATTTGTGTTACTTTTAGTTATTTTGCTATGTATTTTAGGGATTTCTCTCTTTCTAGCAGTTTCAATGGGATCTGTTGCGATTGATCTAGGAGATACCTATCGGATTATTTTGAGCAGGTTGGGATTTCCTCTTGAGATAGGAGAGGTTTCCAAGTCCACTCTTGCCATTGTATGGAACATGAGATTCCCTCGAGTATTGTTAGGTCTGATAGTGGGAGCAGGCCTTTCTATGTGTGGAAGCGTGATGCAGTCCACAGTGAACAATCCCATCGCTGAGCCTTATGTCTTAGGAATATCTGCGGGGGCAACTCTAGGGGCAACTTTGAGCATCATTCTTGGTTTAAAAGTGATGATTAGCCTTGGAGCTTTTCTTGGAGCTATTTTGGCAACAATTGCTGTCCTCATCATTGCCTCTATGCAGGGAAGAATGACGACTTCTAGTCTGATTTTATCAGGAACGGTGGTCAATGCTCTCTTTCTGGCTTTTTCAAACTTTATTATCTCAGTCGGCGCTAATGCGGATAGTGTGATGACCATTAAGTTTTGGACCATGGGCTCGCTCGCGGGGACTTCCTGGGCAGACTTGGTCCTGCCAACTATAGTAGTAGGAATGGCCTTTCTATTTTTCTCTACCCAGTATCGTGTTTTTAATGCGATGATGATGGGAGATGAGGCTGCTTTAACTTTGGGGATTCCCTTACGCTTTTATTGGTATCTTTATGTGACCATGGTGGCTGTGCTGACAGCAGTATTAGTGGCAACCTGTGGGATTATTGGATTTGTCGGTCTGATTACTCCACATTTAGCTCGAGGGTTAGTAGGAACGAGTTACAAGAGGCTTTTTCCTGTTGCAACCTTGCTAGGTGCCCTCTTTGTCATTTGGGCAGATGTATTCTCTCGTATCATCATTCCAAACGCAGAGCTTCCTATTGGTATTTTCACAGCCTTGGTAGGTGCTCCCTTCTTTATCTACATTGTTGGAGGTAGGCGAAGGGAGGTGAGGGGCTGATATGGATTTGATTTGTCAGGACATCCATTTTGGATTAGGAAATAAAAAAATCCTCAAAGGAGTTTCTCTTAAGGTTGAAGGGAATCAATTTCACACGATATTAGGACCAAATGGAAGTGGAAAAACCAGTCTACTTAAACTCCTCTATCGTCAGGAAAAGGTGGACAAAGGCTTGATAAGCCTAGATGGAAAGCCTCTGGAACAATGGACGCTCAAAGAAACAGCCAAGCAAATGGCGGTTGTGACCCAGTTTAACCAGCTGCAGTTTGATTGTACAGTTGAGGAAATTGTCTTGCTGGGAAGAACTCCCCACCTCTCTTTTTTACAGAAGGAAAGGGAAAGGGATTTTACGCTCGTTCAAGATGCCCTCGTTAAGGTGGATATGCTCGAGAAGAAAACTCGTCTCTATTCGTCCCTGTCGGGGGGAGAGAAACAGCGAGTTTTGTTAGCCCGCGCCTTGGCGCAAGAACCGACTCTCTTGCTCCTGGACGAACCAACCAATCACCTGGATATCAAGTATCAGCTAGACTTGTTGGCCATTGTGAAGAATCTCAAGGTCAATGTTCTAGCTGTCCTACATGATATTCAACTTGCTTGTCGCTATTCGGATTATCTCTATCTAATGAAAGAGGGGGAAATCCTTTACCAAGGTACTCCAAAGGATACCATCACCCCTGAGTCATTGCAAACTGTATACGGAGTTCAAAGTCAGGTTACTTGGACCGAGGATCAGCAAGCTATGATTCACTATTTATAAGAATGAAAAGGAAAACAAGATGAAAAAAACACTAAGCATTTTACTCGTAACAGTAGCTACCCTAACCATGGCAGCTTGTGGCAATACTACTACAGAAAAAGCTACCACACAATCTAGCACAGAAACAAGTCAAAAGGCGAGCACAGAGACGACTTATCCACTAACGGTCAAAACCTATGACGCGAAAGGGAATGAAGTCGAACAAGTCTTTGACAAGGCACCTGAAAAAGTTATCACCAACAATCTTTCAACCACGGAAATCTTATTGGAGTTAGGCTTGAAGGATAAAATTGTTGGCATGCTCAATCCAGACAATGCTGTGACGGACAAATACAAGGATGCGATTGCGACGATTCCTCAAATTGGGGATAAAAAAACAGTCTCGCAAGAGACAGTCCTTTCTTATGAGCCAGACGCTGTGATGGGTCGAAACATGATGTTTTCTGAAAAATCCTTGGGGACAGTTAGCACTTGGAATGAAAACAAAATCCCAGTTTATGCGCAAAAAGCTTCTCTCTCAACAATTCAGCAAGATTTGGGGAATATCGTAGAAGATGTCAAAAATCTTGGAATGATTTTTAATGTTCAGGATAAGGCTAATGAATACGCAACCCAATTACAAACTAAAATTGACGCTGTTAAGAAAGCAAATCCAGCAAGTCAAGGTGAAAAGAAAAAGGCTTTGATTATGGTTGCTTATAATGATGAAACCTTCGGTGCCTACAAGTCTGCTTTGCAAGAAAGTTTGCTGAACCAACTTGGTTATACAAACGTTGCTACGGGGACATCAGGCTTGACTTTGGAAAATCTCGTGTCAATGGATCCTGAATTGATTATCTATGTAACCAGCGATCGCAATAAAAAATTGGATGAAAAAGCAGTAGAGTTGATGAAGGCAAATGCTGTTTTGGAAAGCGTTCCTGCTATTAAGAATCAAAAAATCATGACCATCTCTTACGATGAATTGATGGACTATGGTCCAGCAGTGATTGATTCCCTTGAGAAAATCAATGACTTTATCAATAAATAATGAGTTTGATTGGGAAGGAATTCAAGTCAAAATCAGCCTTCCTTCTAACTACGACCCCAATCAAACCTATCCAGCTATTTTATTGAATGATGGAAACTTGGATTTCCTATCGTCCCTTTCCGAATCTGTGATTTTAGTGGGCTTGACCTCTAAAAATCGCTTAGACGATTACACTCCCTGGAAGGCATCTGCTCTGAGAGATGGGGCTCCAGATTTTGGAGGTCAGGCCAAGGTCTATCATGATCATTTGTTCGAAGGTCTTTTAGACAAGTTGCAGTCGCTTTATCGCCTGGACGAAACTCGCCTTGCTTATGGAGGCTACTCACTAGGTGGTTTGGCGGCAGTCTACAGTCTTTTCAGCTTTGACAAGGTTTCCTGTGTCTTTTCGATCTGCGGTTCCTTTTGGTATCCTGATTTTGTGACTTACTGCAAGGAAGAAAATGTGAAAAATTTGGACTGTTTGCTGTATTTACAGAACGGTCAAACAGAAGGAATCAATCATAGCAATCGCTTGGCTCAAGCACCAGTCTATGCTGAGCAGATCCATACCAGTCTTCAGAAACGCTATCCGAACGGTCAATTTGTCTTTGATCCTTATGGGCACCATGAACAAGTAGCTGAACGATTTCTAGCTTTTTCTAGCTGGTTGGCTCAAAAATGGAAAATCGAATAAAAGATTTATCCCTTGGCTTTTGCCAAGGGATTGTTGTATTTAACTAAGTTTTTCTCTTTTCTTATCTGGATTCCAGATAAAGCTTGCGATGAAGCTAAAGATGATGGTTAGGATAGCGAGGATAATGGCAAGGATGAGAGCAGGGATGCGGATAAACCACCAGAGTGGGTTTGGTTTTTTATCATTGTGCCATTGTTTCGTTTCTTGGTCCAAACGTTGGAATTCTGCTTGAATGCGATTGGCGACTGTTTCAATGCCTTCATCATTCATTTTCTTGATATCTGAGATATCGATTGGATTTCCAAAGTTCATATCGACACGCTCACGGCTAACCAAGCCTTTCAAGGTCATGGGACCTGTGTAGGTAACCGGCATGATACGGACCTTGGCCATTTTGGCAATCAGAGCTACGCCACCTTTTACATCGTTTGAGTGACGGCTCCCACTTGGAAACATGATGAGAGAGCGATCACTTTTTTTAAGGACGTTGATAGGGTATTTGATGGCTGAGGCGCTAGGATTTTCACGGTCGATAGGAAAAGCACCGCACATACGAATCCACCAACCAAATATACGGTTGGCAAAGAGTTCTTTTTTGGCCATAAAGATAAATTGTTTTGGCTTGGTCGCAAAGGCCATGTAAACAGGATCCCACCAGGTACGGTGAGGGGCAACCAGAATATAATTTTCATCTTGATTAGGAATTTTATCAGTATTATGATAGTGGGCATTGCCATTGATGGACCATAGGAGCAATACAACCAATCCACGTAAATAAGTATAAAACATGCGATCTCCTTCGATTATTTTCTTGTTATTATTATACCTTATCAAAGGAGGGCTGGCAAACTTTTCCCTTGACTAGGTGCAGATTTAGGATGAGATTAGAATTCTGTAAAAAAAAATGATATGATAGAATTTATGGATAAAAATAAGATTATGGGATTAACCCAAAGAGAAGTCAAGGAAAGACAGGCTAAGGGCTTGGTCAATGATTTTACTGCTTCGGCCAGTACCAGCACTTGGCAAATCGTTAAACGAAATGTCTTTACCCTTTTTAACGCTTTAAACTTTGCCATTGCTTTGGCACTAGCCTTTGTGCAGGCTTGGAGCAATTTGGTCTTCTTTGCTGTTATCTGCTTTAACGCTTTTTCTGGAATTGTGACCGAGCTGCGGGCCAAACACATGGTGGACAAGCTCAATCTCATGACCAAGGAAAAGGTCAAGACTATTCGTGATGGTCAGGAAGTTGCTCTGAATCCTGAAGAATTGGTGTTAGGAGATGTCATTCGTTTATCTGCAGGAGAGCAGATTCCCAGTGATGCCTTGGTTTTGGAAGGCTTTGCGGAAGTCAATGAAGCCATGTTGACGGGGGAAAGTGATTTGGTGCAAAAGGAAGTGGATGGCTTGCTTTTGTCAGGAAGTTTCTTAGCCAGTGGGGCAGTTTTAGCTCAAGTTCACCATGTTGGATCTGATAACTATGCTGCCAAACTCATGCTGGAAGCCAAGACCGTTAAACCAATCAACTCTCGTATCATGAAATCGCTGGACAAGTTAGCAGGTTTTACTGGAAAGATTATCATTCCTTTTGGTCTAGCTCTCTTGCTAGAAGCCTTGCTTTTAAAAGGCCTGCCTCTTAAGTCATCTGTTGTAAATTCGTCGACAGCCCTTTTGGGGATGTTGCCCAAGGGAATCGCCCTTTTGACCATCACTTCGCTTTTGACTGCGGTTATTAAGCTGGGCTTGAAAAAGGTCTTGGTGCAGGAGATGTACTCTGTTGAGACCTTGGCACGCGTGGATATGCTCTGTTTGGACAAGACGGGCACCATCACCCAAGGAAAGATGCAGGTGGAGGCTGTTCTTCCTTTGACCGAAGAGTATGGAGAGTCAGCGCTTGCTAGCATCTTGGCCAGCTATATGGCTCATAGTGAGGATAAAAATCCAACAGCTCAAGCCATTCGCCAGCGTTTCCAAGGTCAGGTAGTCTATCCTATGCTTTCCAATATTCCCTTCTCTAGCGACCGCAAGTGGGGAGCCATAGAGTTAGAAGGTTTGGGGACAGTTTTTTTAGGGGCGCCTGAGATGTTGCTGGCTTCTGAGGTCCCAGAAGCCAGAGAGGCTCTAGAGAGAGGATCACGTGTCTTGGTCTTGGCACTCAGTCAGGAGAAATTAGACCATCACAAGCCACAGAAACCATCTGATATTCAGGCTCTGGCCCTGCTGGAAATCTTGGATCCGATTCGAGAGGGAGCGGCAGAGACGTTGGACTATCTCCGTTCTCAGGAAGTGGGTCTCAAGATCATCTCTGGTGACAATCCAGTTACGGTGTCCAGTATTGCCCAGAAGGCTGGTTTTGCGGACTATCATAGCTATGTAGATTGCTCGAAAATCACGGATGAGGAATTGATTACTATGGCTGAGGAGACAGCTATTTTCGGACGTGTTTCCCCTCATCAAAAGAAACTCATTATCCAAACACTGAAAAAAGCGGGGCATACAACAGCTATGACAGGAGACGGAGTCAATGATATTCTCGCCCTTCGTGAGGCGGATTGTTCTATCGTGATGGCGGAAGGGGATCCGGCGACGCGTCAGATTGCCAATCTGGTTCTCTTGAACTCAGACTTTAATGATGTTCCTGAGATTCTCTTTGAAGGTCGTCGCGTGGTCAATAACATTGCCCATATCGCCCCGATTTTCTTGATAAAGACCATCTATTCTTTCTTGCTCGCAGTTATCTGTATCGCCAGTGCTCTTCTGGGACGATCTGAGTGGATCTTGATCTTCCCTTTCATTCCGATCCAGATTACCATGATTGACCAGTTCGTGGAAGGTTTCCCACCATTCGTTCTGACTTTTGAGCGAAATATCAAACCTGTTGAGCCAAACTTCCTCAGAAGATCCATGCTTCGTGCTCTACCAAGTGCTCTTATGGTCGTCTTCAGCGTGCTTTTTGTGAAAATATTTGGAAGTAGCCAAGGTTGGTCTGAGTTAGAAATCTCAACTCTACTCTATTATCTCTTGGGGTCAATTGGTTTCTTATCCGTATTTAGAGCCTGCATGCCATTTACCCTATGGCGTGTCCTCTTGATTGTTTGGTCAGTAGGAGGCTTCCTAGCCACAGCTCTCTTCCCAAGAATTCAAAAACTGCTTGAAATTTCAACCTTAACAGGACAAACATTACCTGTTTATGGTGTCATGATGTTGGTCTTTACCGTGATTTTCATCCTGACTAGTCGCTATCAAGCCAGAAAATAAAGAAAGGCTGCAATCTGTGGATTGCGGTCTTTTTAGGTACAAGATTGCCAGCTGAAATGTGGTATAATAAGAGGTAATAGAGTTTTGGAAAGTGAGAGAAGATGATTTCAAAGAGATTAGAATTAGTGGCTTCCTTTGTTCCCCAAGGGGCTATTTTACTAGATGTGGGGAGTGACCATGCTTATCTGCCTATCGAGTTGGTCGAAAGAGGACAAATCAAAAGTGCCATTGCAGGTGAGGTTGTGGAAGGTCCCTACCAATCTGCAGTCAAAAATGTTGAGGCTCACGGCCTAAAGGAGAAAATCCAGGTTCGTTTAGCCAATGGCTTGGCAGCTTTTGAAGAGCCTGACCAAGTGTCGGTCATCACCATTGCAGGTATGGGTGGTCGTTTGATTGCTAGGATTTTAGAAGAAGGCTTGGACAAGTTAGCTAATGTAGAACGATTGATCCTCCAGCCCAATAATCGTGAAGACGACTTGCGCATTTGGTTGCAAGACCACGGATTTCAGATTGTAGCAGAAAGTATCCTAGAAGAGGCTGGCAAGTTTTACGAGATTTTGGTGGTGGAAGCAGGGAAAAAGAAGTTATCAGCTAGTGATGTTCGCTTTGGACCTTTCTTGTCCAAAGAAGTCAGTCCAGTCTTTGTCCAAAAATGGCAAAAAGAAGCTGAGAAGCTAGAGTTCGCCCTCGGACAAATACCAGAAAAAAATATAGAGGAACGTCAAGTTCTAGTAGATAAAATTCAAGCCATCAAGGAGGTGCTCCATGCTAGCAAGTGAATTGATTAAAGCGTATGAAGCCTTTTGCCCTCAGGAATTTTCAATGGAGGGAGACAGTCGTGGCCTGCAAATTGGAACTTTGGACAAGGATATCCAAAGGGTTATGGTGGCTCTGGATATTCGTGAAGAAACTGTATCTGAAGCCATTGAAAAGGGGGTGGACTTGATTATCGTCAAGCACGCGCCAATTTTCCGTCCCATCAAGGATTTGGTAGCCAACCGTCCACAAAATCAGATTTACATTGATCTCATCAAGCATGACATCGCAGTTTATGTCAGCCATAGCAATATTGACATCGTTGAAAATGGCCTTAATGACTGGTTCTGTCAGATGCTAGGTATCGAGGAGACGACTTATCTGCAGGAGACAGGTCCTGAACGTGGGATTGGACGTATTGGAAATATTCAGCCTCAGACATTTGGGGAATTGGCCCAGCATGTCAAGCAAGTCTTTGGTCTAGATAGCCTTCGATTGGTGCATTATCAAGAGACTGATTTGCAGAAGCCAATTTCAAGAGTGGCCATCTGTGGTGGTAGCGGGCAGTCTTTCTATAAGGATGCTTTAGCTAAAGGAGCGGATGTCTATATCACTGGTGATATTTACTACCACACTGCTCAGGATATGTTGTCTGATGGCTTGTTGGCATTGGACCCAGGTCACTATATCGAAGTGCTTTTTGTAGAAAAAATTGCAGAGCTTCTTAATCAATGGAAAGAGGAAAAAGGCTGGACTATTGATATCTTACCTAGTCAAGCATCGACCAATCCTTTCCACCATATCTAGTTAGAAGGTGAAGACAATGAAAAAAGTTGCCATTATTGGAGCAGGGATTGTAGGTGCAACAGCTGCCTACTACCTCTCGAAAGAAAGTGATCTAGAAGTAACAGTCTTTGATCATGGACAAGGTCAGGCTACTAAGGCCGCAGCAGGAATTATCAGCCCCTGGTTTTCCAAACGCCGCAATAAGGCCTGGTACAAAATGGCGCGCTTGGGGGCTGACTTTTATGTGGATTTATTAGCAGATTTAGAGAAGTCAGGACAAGAAATCGACTTTTACCAGCGTTCGGGAGTCTTTCTCCTGAAAAAGGATGAAACTAAGTTGGAAGAACTCTATCAACTAGCCCTCCAGCGTAGAGAAGAATCTCCTTTGATAGGGCAATTAGCCATTCTGGACTCAGCATCAGCTAATGAATTATTCCCTGGCTTGCAGGAATTTGATCACCTGCTCTATGCTTCTGGTGGAGCGAGAGTAGATGGCCAACTTTTAGTGACTCGTTTGCTGGAAGCCAGTCACGTCAAGCTGGTCAAAGAAAAAGTGACTCTGATACCTTTAGCATCAGGTTACCAGATTGACGAAGAGGTGTTTGATCAGGTTATTTTGGCGATGGGAGCTTGGTTGGGACATCTGTTAGAGCCTTTAGGTTATGAAGTAGATGTTCGTCCCCAAAAGGGGCAACTCCGAGATTATCAACTTGCCCAAGACATGGAAGCTTACCCTGTTGTTATGCCAGAAGGGGAGTGGGATTTGATTCCTTTTGCAGGTGGGAAATTATCCCTAGGCGCTACTCATGAAAATGACATGGGATTTGATTTGACGGTAGATGAAACCTTACTCCAACAAATGGAGGGGGCAGCCTTGCCTCACTATCCAGTTTTAGCTAGAGCGACTTCAAGAGCTGAGCGTGTGGGAATCCGTGCCTATACTAGTGATTTCTCACCTTTCTTTGGGCAGGTGCCAGAATTAGCAGGTATCTATGCTGCTAGTGGACTAGGTTCATCAGGCCTCACAACGGGTCCTATCATTGGCTACCATCTAGCTCAACTGATTCAAGGCAAGGAGTTGACCTTGGACCCTCTAAACTACCCAATTGAAAACTATGTCAAACGAGTAAAAAGCGAATAATACTCAATGAAAATCAAAGAACAAACTAGGAAACTAGCTGCAGGCTGCTCAAAGCACTGCTTTGAGGTTGTGGATAGAACTGACGAAGTCAGCTCAAAACACTGTTTTGAGGTTGTGGATAGAACTGACGAAGTCAGTAACATATATATGGCAAGGCGACGTTGACATGGTTTGAAGAGATTTTCAAAGAGTATAAGCATTTTACTGAAATTTTATCCTACCCTCTAGGATGGCAAATGACATTCCCTATCAAAAATGGTAAAATAAGAAAAAATAATCCGAGAATCGAGGAAAAAAGATGCAAGAAAAGATTTTGGTAACGGGTGGAGCAGGTTTTATCGGAACCCACACTGTTATTGAGTTAATCCAAGCAGGTCATCAGGTTGTTGTGGTGGATAACCTTGTGAATAGTAACAGAAAAAGTTTAGAAGTTGTTGAGAAAATTACAGGAGTTGAAGTGCCTTTCTATGAGGCAGATATCCGTGATACAGATACTCTTCGTGACATTTTCAAACAAGAAGAACCAACTGGTGTCATTCACTTTGCTGGCTTGAAGGCTGTCGGTGAATCTACCCGTATTCCTCTTGCCTACTATGACAACAATATCGCTGGAACTGTTAGTCTTTTGAAGGTCATGGAAGAAAACAACTGTAAAAACATTATTTTCAGTTCTTCTGCGACAGTTTACGGAGATCCTCATACAGTGCCAATTTTGGAAGATTTCCCACTTTCAGTGACCAATCCATACGGCCGTACTAAGCTTATGCTAGAGGAAATTTTGACCGATATCTATAAGGCGGACTCAGAATGGAATGTGGTCTTACTTCGTTATTTCAACCCAATCGGAGCTCATGAGAGCGGAGATTTGGGAGAAAATCCAAACGGTATTCCAAACAACCTCTTGCCATATGTGACTCAAGTAGCCGTTGGAAAGTTAGAGCAAGTGCAAGTGTTTGGAGATGATTACGATACGGAAGACGGAACTGGTGTTCGCGATTATATCCACGTTGTCGACTTGGCTAAAGGTCACGTTGCAGCTCTGAAAAAAATTCAAAAAGGTTCAGGCCTAAACGTTTATAACCTTGGAACAGGTAAAGGCTATTCTGTTCTTGAAATTATCCAAAACATGGAAAAAGCAGTGGGACGTCCAATTCCTTACCGTATCGTAGACCGTCGCCCAGGGGATATCGCAGCCTGCTATTCAGATCCTGCAAAAGCCAAAGCAGAACTGGGCTGGGAAGCAGAATTAGGCATCACCCAAATGTGTGAAGACGCATGGCGTTGGCAAAGCAAGCATCCAAATGGATTTGAAGACTAAGATGGTGATGTCAATCATTGTCCCCTGTTTAAACGAAGAGGAAGTACTTCCTCTTTTTTATCAGGCTTTGGAAGCTTTACTTCCAGATTTGGAAACAGAAATTGAGTATGTCTTTGTCGACGATGGATCGAGCGATGGGACCTTGGAACTCTTAAAGGCCTATCGGGAGCAAAATCCGGCAGTTCATTATATTTCTTTCTCTCGAAATTTTGGCAAAGAAGCAGCTCTCTATGCAGGCTTACAATATGCGACAGGAGATTTAGTGGTGGTGATGGATGCAGACCTCCAGGATCCTCCGAGTATGTTGCTTGAGATGAAAAATTTACTAGACCAGAATGCAGACTTGGACTGTGTAGGAACACGGAGAACTAGTCGGGAGGGAGAACCAGTTTTACGTAGTCTCTGCGCTAATCTCTTTTACCGCCTTATGCAAAAAATTAGTCCAGTAGCCCTGCCGTCAGGTGTCCGTGATTTTCGCATGATGAGAAGATCTGTAGTGGATGCCATTTTAGCTTTGACCGAGTCTAATCGTTTTTCGAAGGGACTCTTTGCCTGGGTCGGCTTTAAAATCCACTATCTGGACTATCCAAATGTCGAAAGACAGGCTGGCAAGACCAGTTGGAGTTTTAGGCAACTCTTTTTCTACTCTATTGAAGGGATTGTTAACTTTTCAGATTTTCCCTTGATTATAGCCTTTGTGGCTGGTCTCCTATCTTGTTTTATTTCTCTGCTTATGACCTTTTTTGTTGTAGTTCGGACTCTCATTTTGGGCAATCCGACATCAGGTTGGACCTCTCTGATGGCTGTTATTCTCTTTCTTGGTGGGATTCAACTCTTGACCATTGGGATTCTCGGCAAGTATATCAGTAAGATTTATCTAGAGACTAAAAAAAGACCACTTTATCTCGTCAAAGAAAAAAGTGACCTTCCTGATTTTACAGAAAAAAATAAAGAGAAAAGACTATAATTTTGCATGGAAATATGCTAAACTAGAAGGAGTGGAACGTTCTTATCGATGTTAGAGTTAATCTTTAATCAAGGCACGTGTTGGACAGTTTCTAACAGCTTCTACGACGTCCTGACTAGGAGAGATTTCTTTTTCTAGTTGGTCAGGGTCATCGTAAAAACGCACGATTCCATTATCGTGGTAATCAAATAATTCAGAATAGGTTTGGCAAAGCCCACAGGCAATGCAACGTTCAGGTATAAGTGTGATTTTCATATTTATATTGTAATAAGAAAAGTAAAAAAAAACAAGGAGTAAGGTATGGCAAAAGAACCGTGGCAAGAAGATATTTATGAGAATCAAGAAGAAACAAGATCAGAACGTCGTAAGAGAGAACAAGGTGGAGGAGTGCTGGCTAATCGTATCTTGACTATTTTAGCAAGTATTTTCTTTGTGATTGTAGTCGTGATGATTATTGTTCTGATCTATCTTTCATCGGGTGGGAGTAATCGCACAGCAGCCTTGAAAGATTTTCACGATTCAGATACAAAAGTAGAGCAAGTTTCTTCTACTTCTAGTAGTAGTTCAGAGCAGGCATCTTCTAGTTCAGAGGAGAAGGTAGAAGAGTCATCTAGTAGCTCAGAACATCCAAATGATCCAGAAGGGACTACAAAAGTTATGGCTGGAGAAGGAGAAGCAGCCATTGCCGCTCGTGCAGGAATCTCGATTGCTCAGTTAGAGGCTTTGAATCCTGGGCATATGGCTACAGGATCTTGGTTTGCAAATCCTGGAGATGTGATTAAGACTAGATAGGAGTCATAAATGAAGACGATTCAAATTGCTATCGATGGTCCAGCTTCAAGTGGCAAGAGTACGGTCGCAAAGATTATTGCCAAGGATTTTGGTTATACTTACCTCGATACAGGTGCCATGTATCGTGCAGCGACCTATATGGCTCTCAAGAACCAATTAGGAGTTGAACAAGTTGAAGAACTCTTAGACTTATTGGACCAGCATCCAATCAGCTTTGGGCGCTCAGAAACTGGAGAACAACTTGTCTTTGTAGGAGATGTGGATATTACCCATCCTATTCGTGAAAATGAAGTGACCAATCATGTTTCAGCTATTGCAGCAATTCCTGAAGTACGTGAGAAACTAGTTTCTCTCCAACAAGAGATTGCCCAGCAAGGTGGGATTGTCATGGACGGTCGCGATATTGGAACGGTTGTATTGCCACAAGCAGAATTGAAAATTTTCCTAGTAGCTTCGGTAGATGAAAGAGCAGAGCGTCGTTACAAGGAAAATATTGCCAAGGGAATTGAAACAGACCTTGAAACCCTAAAAGAGGAAATTGCTGCGCGTGACTACAAGGATAGTCATCGTGAGACTTCACCTCTCAAACAAGCAGAGGATGCTGTCTACCTTGATACAACTGGTTTGAACATTCAAGAAGTAGTTGAAAAAATCAAAGCAGAAGCTAAAAAAATGCATGTCCTAGGGACAGGAGAAGAACCTGAGACAAAATAGTTCTCAGCCACAAAAAAACTAGAGATTTCCAATTGCGGAACTCTAGCTTTTTAATTTTGAGTCGTTCTCTTATTGTATTTGAGGAGGTTATTGGCCATAAGTACCAAACCTATGTCAATTCTCACTTGACACTTCCCTCTCAGATTACATCTCTTGTAACCCAAACAAGCCTTTATCTGCCCAAAGACAGGTTCCACATCAATCTTGCGTTGAGTGAAAATCTGTCTACCTTCGGGAGATAAAAGCGCCTGACATTCTTTAGCTTTCAAGTTTTAATAGCGTTCGTTCATATATAGTCCCTTTTGAGGGGCTGATTCAGGTTCATCAGCGTAGTAAACCTTGATTTCCTGTTGAAAGTCCGTCTGTGTTTTCTGATGTTTGATATGGTG
>NZ_NCVN01000033.1:0-18896 GCF_002096925.1 Streptococcus mitis
GATAATCAGGCTTGGGAATCGCTATTGGGTTCACCGGTAGCGGATGCCCACGGAGGACTTACACCTCAGATGCACGACATGCCCGTCGTACCAAAAAGAAGAACTAGCTTTTAACTAGTCCTTCTTTGTATTATTTTATATAATCTTAACTCAATGCATCCAAGGCATCATCCATTGAAAGAACTTCGTGGAAGACACGTTGTGTCAATTCAGTTTTTTGTTCTGGAGTGAGGTATTTAGTGTTTACACAGTATCCAGAGATACGTACGATAACGTCTTCACCTGACATGATCTTTTCGTAAACATCGTTCAAGTCCATAACGTTCAAGTTAACGTGTTGTCCACCGTTTTCGAAGTAACCATCAAGGATTGTTACCAAGTTATCAACTTGTTCATCACGAGTCTTACCAAGAGCGCGAGGTGAAACTTGAGTAGTCAATGAGATACCATCAGCTGCATAACTAAAGTCAAGGCTAGAAAGTGAGTTCAAGTTTTGCAACCAGCCACCTTTAGCTTTGTTAGATGGGTTAGCACCTGGTGAGAAGAATTCAAGTTTAGACAAGTTCACAGAACCATCTTCGTTGAGGTATACACCTTTGTGGACTGGTGAGTTACCAGTTTGTTTAGAGTAAGCAACGTTAGATGTGATTGTCAAAAGTGATACTGTAGCTTCAGCGTCTTTGTAAAGTTTGTGGCTACGTAGACGAGTTGTGTAAGCTTCGATCAACCATTCTGCCAATTCGTTTGAACGTGGGTCATCTTCACCCCAACGTGGGTATTCACCGATTGTTTCGTAATCGTAGATATAGCCATTTTCATCACGGATTGGTTTAACTGTAGCGTATTTGATAGCTGACAATGTGTCAACAGTGTTGGCAAATCCACAGATACCGAATCCCATGTTTGCACGTTGTTTAGTTGGCAAGAAGGCCATTTGAACAGCTTCGTAGTTGTACTTATCAGTCATGTAGTGGATGATGTTCAAAGCATCTACGTAAGTGTCAGTCAACCAGTCAAGAGATTTTTCAAAGTTAGCTTTAACTGATTCAAATTCAAGAACTTCGTCACGGATTGGTTCGATGTCAAATACTTTGTAGTCTTTGTGAACATCGTCGTAACCACCGTTCAAACCAGTAAGAAGAGCTTTCAATACGTTTACACGCGCACCGAAGTACTGGATGTTGTGGCGTTGTTCTTCATTTTCTGGGTCAAGCGGAGACACACAGCATGAGATACAACTCATTTCACCATATCCGTCTTTAGCCATTGTTGTTACACCTTCGTATTGGATAGAAGAGTGTTTGTGGCTCATGTGCATACAGTAGCGACGGAAGTTGTATGGCAATTTATCAGTCCAAAGAACTGTCAAGTTTGGTTCTGGAGAGTTACCGATGTTGTCAAGAGTGTTCAAGAAACGGTAGTCCATCTTAGTAACACGGTGACGACCGTCGTTACCCATACCAGCCATAGAAGTTGTGATGAAGGTTGGGTCACCTGAGTACAATTGGTCGTAAGCTTTTGTACGAGCAAATTTAACTGTACGAAGTTTCATAACGAAATCATCAACGAATTCTTGGATTTCTGATTCAGTAAATGTACCACGAGCAAGGTCACGTTCTGCAAAGATGTCCAATACGATTGGTACACGTCCAAGAGATGTTGCAGCACCGTTGATAACACGGCAGACAGACATGAAGGCGATGTTAACCCATTGGATAGCTTCTTTAACGTTCATCGCTGGTTTGCGAACGTCAACTCCGTAAAGGTCACCCAAGCGAACAACTTGTTGCAATGCTTGGTATTGAAGATTGATTTCTTCACGAAGACGGATTGTTTCTTCATCGATTTCTTCGATTGCATTCCAGTCGTTTACTTTTTCTTGCATCAAGTAGTCTGCACCGTAAAGAGCAAGACGTGCGTAAACACCGATGATACGTCCGCGTGAGTATGCATCTGGAAGACCAGTTACAGTGTGAGCGTGACGAGCGCGACGAATGTTTGAAGTGTAAGCACGGAAGATACCGTCGTTAACTGTTGTTACGTATTTAGTAAAGATTTCGTGAACAGCTGGATCTGGTTCGTATCCATTTTCTTTCAAAGTAGTTTCAGCCATACGGATACCACCTTTTGGCATGAAGTTCAATTTGAAGAGTTCATCGTTTTGGATACCGAAGATAACTTCGTTTTCTTTATCGATAAATCCTGCTGGGATATCAGCGATAGATGTTGGACGAGTGTCCATTGGGAAACGAGTTTCTTCGTAGTGTGCTTTAGTTTCTTCTACAATTTTTTTGATGTGAAGTGAACGTTCTGTTGGTCCTGCAAGGAAGCTTTCGTCTCCATCGTAAGGTGTGTAGTTAGCTTGTACGAAGCGTGATACACTTGCTTTTTCTTTCCAATCTACGCCTTTGAAGCCTTCCCAAGCTTTGTCAAAAATATCTTGTGCTTCAACAACTGTCTTAACAACCATGTTAATGTCCTCTTTTTTCTTTCTAGTAACAGCCATCTGTTACATTCATGAGACAAGTATACCATACAGTAATCGTTTTCAACAAGTGATAAATCCCTATTTTTACACTTTCTTTTCTAAAACAGTCTATATTTTGTTCCGAACTGTATTATATTTTTGAAAAAAATAAAGTCCTTTTTTCTTTTTTTCAGAAAAAAGGGTATAATAAAAGAAAATAAGCAGTAAAAAGGTGCTAGGCATGTTGATTTTCCCCTTATTAAATGATTTGTCAAGAAAAATCATCCATATTGACATGGATGCCTTTTTTGCTGCGGTAGAAATCAGGGATAATCCTAAACTCAGAGGAAAACCTGTCATTATCGGCAGTGACCCTCGGCAAACAGGTGGACGGGGAGTCGTTTCTACCTGTAGCTATGAGGCACGAGCTTTTGGTGTCCATTCAGCCATGAGTTCCAAGGAAGCCTATGAGCGTTGTCCCCAGGCTGTCTTCATCTCAGGGAATTATGAGAAATACAAGGCTGTGGGACTCCAGATTCGAGCTATTTTTAAGCGCTATACAGATTTGATTGAACCTATGAGTATTGACGAAGCCTACTTGGATGTAACAGAAAATAAACTCGGTATCAAGTCAGCGGTCAAAATCGCTCGCCTCATTCAAGAGGATATCTGGCAAGAACTCCATCTAACTGCTTCTGCTGGCGTTTCTTATAACAAATTCTTAGCTAAAATGGCCAGTGATTATCAAAAACCACATGGTCTGACAGTGATTCTACCTGAGCAAGCTGAGAACTTTCTCAAACAAATGGATATTTCCAAGTTTCATGGAGTAGGAAAGAAGACAGTAGAACGTCTTCATCAAATGGGGATTTTTACTGGCGCTGATCTACTTGAAGTTCCTGAGGTGACCCTAATAGACCGCTTTGGCAGACTGGGCTATGACCTTTATCGAAAGGCTCGTGGCATTCACAATTCCCCAGTTAAATCCAATCGTATCCGTAAATCAATCGGCAAGGAGAAAACCTATGGAAAGATTCTCCGTGCCGAAGAAGACATCAAAAAAGAGCTGACTCTTCTATCAGAAAGAGTCGCTCTCAATCTACATCAACAAGAAAAAGCTGGAAAAATTGTCATTTTGAAAATCCGCTACGAGAACTTTTCAACTCTCACTAAACGAAAAAGTCTACCTCAAAAAACACAGAATGCTAGTCAGATAAGCCAAATATCCCTGCAACTCTATGAAGAATTAAGCGAGAAAGAAAGAGGTGTCCGCCTGTTGGGGATTACCGTGACTGGATTTTAAAACCTTGAAGAGCTGCCCCTTCAAGGTTTTTCTTATACAAATAAACGGACAAAACTGTAAAGTAGCAAAACACTACCAAGCACGATACGGTATTTACCGAAAAGGGTAAAGTCGTGTTTTTTCACATAACTTGTCAAGAAACGAATAGCGACCATGCTGACTGCAAAGGCTACTCCCATCGCAACCAAGAGCAAAAACAATTGCCCAAAGCTCAAGAGCTGTCCTGCTTTCACAAATTTGAAAATCTTTAATGCACTAGCTCCAAACATAACTGGAATTCCAAGATAGAAGGTAAATTCTGTCACAACAGAACGACTGGTTCCATTTAACAAACCACCGACGATTGTTGCCCCAGAACGGCTTGTCCCTGGTAAAAGGGCAAGAACTTGGAAGAGGCCGATATAGAAGGCTGTCGTATAAGGAAGCTTGTCCAACTCTGTTACACTTGGCTCGATAGCACGCGCTTTATTGCGCTTTTCCAAATAGATAAAGGCGATCCCATAGATAATCAACATGAGAGCAACAGAAACCATATTATGAAAGTGGGTATCAAACCAATCATCAAACTTAAATACTGCAAGCAAAGGTAAAGTGGCAACCAAGACCTTCAACCACAGTCTCCAAGTCTTACGAACTTCCTGCTTGTCTTTACTTGGTTTAAAGGGATTGAGCTTATTAAAGTAAATCACCATAACTGCTAAAATAGCACCAAGCTGAATCACGACATTAAACATGGACATAAAGGCTTCACTCTGATTTTGGTATTGGATAAACTCCTCTGCTAAAATCAAGTGCCCTGTACTGGAAATCGGCAACCATTCCGTAATTCCTTCAACAATCCCGAAGAAGATAGATTTTAAAATTTCAATAAGATACATAGATTACTCCTTTTTCTATCTTCCATTATAGCATATTTTTTCAGCCATTGATAGCTCTCTTTAAAAGGCGCCGATACTGCCGCCACCTCCGCCTCCAGAGAAGCCACCGCCAGAACTTCCACTTCCAGAAGATACAGAGTAGGTACTTGCTGTATTTGCGACGCTGGCATAATGGCTCATTTGCGCGCTTGAATGATAAAACATACCGTGCCAGCTATAATCTACATAGAGATTGATATCTTGATTTTCCACTTGAATCTGATGAACCTTCATCAAATGACTGACCTTGTCCGCATAGCCAAATAAGGTCGCATAGACCAAGAGACGATTCCAGACCACAATACTTTCCAATTCAGCCTGATCCAATCGTGCAATCTCACGCAACATATTTTCAAAACTGGTCCAGAGATAGTATACTTCTGCTCCTGCTTCATTTAGGACACCATCACGATTATCTAATCGAAGCTTCCAATAATAGAAAACAGCCAAAACCAAACCTAGAAAACCAAGTATTGGCAAGGGGATGTAAAGATAGCCATAAACATCCAAACTGTACAAGAACAAACCAAATCCGATAAATAGGGACAAGATAGTCAAGACACCCATACCTACTTGCAAGGCCTTTTCCCCACCAGTTAAAAGACGATAATAATCTGGAAGTCCCCAGAAGATAACCCGATTTCTCACTCCTTCTTGCATCTCTTTCAATACTTCTTCAAAAGAAGATTTGAGCTGACGCCCCTTTGCTTGAATCCGTTTTTCATCAGAAACTTTTGCTCTACGATAAAGACTATCAGATACCTTGTAATCCGCAAACAAATTGGAAAGAGTTTCTTCTTTTTTGCCTGAAAAAGCTAGATTTAGACAGTCTTTCTCAAAACTGGACAAACCGTCTTCTTTTACCAGTCTCAAGCCAACTGCATCTCCCTCTGAAATAATAGAGACATTTCCACGGTCAATCACATCTAACAAGGTAG
This sequence comes from Streptococcus mitis, assembly GCF_002096925.1. Lineage (GTDB taxonomy): Bacteria > Bacillota > Bacilli > Lactobacillales > Streptococcaceae > Streptococcus > Streptococcus mitis_AF. The sequence continues at coordinate 5,626 of NZ_NCVN01000033.1, forward strand.
CTTGAATAAGTTGGTCAAAGGTGAATTTGCCAGCTCCTTTGGTTAGAGGACTCACTTCATCTAAGGAAGTCGAGTAGACAGCCTCTGATAAAACCATAGGTTCTAATTCCATTGGTGGTTCATAGAGACGATGATTTTTGGCATATTTAACCGAAGGAGTGGTCTTTCTTCTATAGATGAAATAGAAGCAGACGCTCAATAACAGAGAGATGGAAAGTATGGAAGGAAACACCCAAGTAACGAGTTGTTTACTCTGATCTTTTTCTTTAAAAATCGAGTCTTCTATCTTATTAAACTCTTCTAAACGATTCCCTTTCAATCCCTGATCCCTAGCGCTAGCAAAATCGGTCCGAGGCCAATAGGCATGTAACTCAACTCCACGTTTAGCCGGAAGATTGTCTAAACGGATAGTATAATCAAGGTTACTCTTTTCAACCGTTCCCTCTCTAAAAAGTTTCCCTGTATGGAAAAAGAGTTTTTCAGCCCCCTTGTCTCCCCTTACATGAAATTCAAACTTCCCAATAGCCCCTGAACTATCTGTCAGAGGTTGCCAATTTAATTCAGCGATATCATCATAAAGGAAAAGCAAATTCTTTAAGTTCCAGATAAGGTCAATTTCAACTGTGTCGCCTTCCTGGCCTGGATTATAGACTTTAACAGTATAACCATCTGCTCCTTCTATCACTTCGCTAGTAACGTCTGCTAGTTCAGCACCATTTTTCGCAGCCTGAACCTTTGGATGAGGATCAATGTCAAATCCACTAGGCATCTTGCCTGCACGTCCAAGTCCCACGATTTGACCCTTAAAGTCCTCCTCAAACTGGTAAACTATCTTCTGTCTAAATTCTGCTGTATTGTCTGCATGAATATACAAATCACCTTGATAAGAGTTTATCTTGAAATCAATGGCAAAAACAGAGAATGGCAGAAGACAAAACAAGCCTAACACCAGTAAGAAAAAAGTTTTTTTCATCAACTAAGCCCCCTTTTTATCTTTGCTATCATTATATCATTTTTTCACAAGTAAGGGCTTACCTATATTGAAAAATAGATTTTTTTTCGATAAAATAGGAGACAGTTATTTTTTAATAGATTAGAAATAGGAGAAATCATGAGAAAAATATACTTATCTATTTTCACAAGTCTCTTGCTGATGCTGGGACTTGTCAATGTTGCCCAAGCCGATGAATATTTACGCATCGGGATGGAAGCAGCATATGCTCCCTTTAACTGGACTCAGGACGATGATAGCAATGGAGCTGTCAAAATCGATGGGACTAACCAGTATGCTAACGGATACGATGTTCAAATCGCCAAGAAAATCGCTAAGGACTTAGGTAAAGAACCTTTAGTTGTTAAAACCAAGTGGGAAGGTCTAGTCCCTGCCCTTACTTCTGGTAAGATTGACATGATTATCGCAGGTATGAGTCCAACTGCCGAACGCAAACAAGAAATTGCCTTTTCAAGCAGCTACTACACTAGCGAACCAGTTTTGCTTGTCAAAAAAGATTCTGCCTACGCAAGTGCTAAATCTTTGGATGACTTTAACGGTGCGAAAATCACTTCTCAACAAGGTGTCTACCTTTATGACTTGATTGGTCAAATCCCAGGCGCTAAAAAAGAAACTGCCATGGGAGACTTCGCTCAAATGCGCCAAGCACTTGAAGCTGGTGTTATCGATGCTTATGTTTCTGAACGACCAGAAGCTCTGACTGCTGAAGCTGCTAACTCTAAGTTCAAGATGGTTCAAGTAGAACCAGGTTTCAAAACTGGGGAAGAAGATACGGCTATTGCCATTGGACTTCGTAAAGATGACAATCGTATTAGTCAAATCAATACCAGCATTGAAACCATTTCAAAAGACGACCAAGTTGCCTTGATGGATCGTATGATCAAAGAGCAACCTGCCGAAGCTACAACAACTGAAGAGACTAGCAGTAGTTTCTTTAGCCAAGTCGCTAAAATTCTTTCTGAAAACTGGCAACAACTTTTGCGTGGTGCTGGTGTCACTCTTTTAATCTCTATCGTCGGAACCATCACAGGTCTCATTATCGGCCTTGCCATTGGTGTTTTCCGTACTGCTCCTCTCTCTGAGAATAAAGCCATTTATGGCCTACAAAAACTAGTCAGCTGGATCCTCAACGTCTACATTGAAATTTTCCGTGGTACTCCAATGATCGTTCAATCGATGGTTATCTACTATGGAACTGCCCAAGCTTTCGGTATCAACCTTGACCGTACACTGGCTGCTATCTTCATCGTTTCAATCAATACCGGTGCCTACATGACCGAAATCGTTCGTGGTGGTATCCTGGCAGTTGACAAGGGACAATTTGAAGCTGCGACTGCTCTTGGTATGACTCATAACCAAACCATGCGTAAGATTGTCCTACCTCAGGTTGTCCGCAATATCCTACCAGCAACTGGTAATGAATTTGTCATCAATATCAAAGATACATCTGTATTGAACGTTATCTCTGTTGTCGAACTTTATTTCTCAGGAAATACCGTGGCAACGCAAACCTATCAATACTTCCAGACATTTACAATCATCGCCGTGATTTACTTTGTCCTCACCTTTACCGTAACACGTATCCTACGCTTCATCGAACGCCGCATGGACATGGATACCTATACTACAGGTGCTAACCAAATGCAAACGGAGGATTTGAAATAATGACACAAGCAATCCTTGAAATTAAACACCTCAAAAAATCCTATGGACAAAACGAAGTGCTAAAAGACATTTCTCTGACTGTCCACAAGGGAGAGGTCATCTCTATCATCGGAAGCTCTGGAAGCGGAAAATCAACCTTCCTACGCTCCATTAACCTCCTTGAAACGCCAACTGATGGACAAATCCTTTATCATGGACAAAACGTCCTCGAAAAAGGCTATGACCTCACGCAATACCGTGAAAAGTTGGGAATGGTTTTCCAATCCTTTAACCTCTTTGAAAATCTCAACGTGCTTGAAAACACAATTGTCGCTCAGACAACTGTCCTTAAACGCGAACGTACAGAAGCTGAAAAGATTGCCAAAGAAAACCTAGAAAAGGTCGGCATGGGGGAACGCTACTGGCAAGCCAAACCAAAACAACTCTCAGGTGGTCAAAAACAACGTGTGGCCATCGCTCGTGCCCTTTCAATGAATCCTGACGCCATTCTCTTTGATGAACCAACATCAGCTCTCGATCCAGAAATGGTTGGAGAAGTCCTCAAAATCATGCAAGATCTGGCTCAGGAAGGCTTGACTATGATTGTCGTAACCCACGAAATGGAATTCGCCCGTGACGTCTCTCACCGTGTTATCTTTATGGATAAGGGTGTGATTGCTGAAGAAGGCAAACCAGAAGACCTCTTCACCAATCCTAAAGAAGACCGTACAAAAGAGTTCCTTCAACGCTATCTCAAATAAAAAGAAAAGGCTGCATCAACCGTGCAGTCTTTTTACTAGCCAAAAAATGAAAAGGCAGACCCTATTCAAGAATCCGCCATCATCCAAAGATTAATCTTCAAATTTTTCATGATTTTTTTCATAGAAATCAATTAAACCTAGAGCTGTTTCAAATGAAATATTTTTTACTTTTGCACGCCCCTGAGCTAGAGCAATGATAGACATTTCACGCGCATTCGTTTCTTTAGAGATACGGTAGCCTGTGATTTTCTTATCACGAACCCAGCCAACAACTGATTCTACTTTTTCAAAGTTTGACTTAGCCATGTCCTTCTCCTATTTTCTTCTTTACGATATTTAATTGTATACGTTTTTATGTGTTTTGTCAATAAAAAAACATATATTCAATAAAATTAATGATTTATTTTTCTGTTACTATCTTATTAAAGCCGATAATATATAGGTTTTTACTTACTATAAACCATTAGTAAATACCTTTAAAATAATTGTATTATTAACTCTTTTGTTTGTAAAAATATTCATAATTTACAAATGCCAGTTCGGGATAGGTTAGACAGGTTTTATCTTCAACTTTATTCTATTTATCCAACTTTAAAACAATATTTCTAATAGTGAAAGACTTTCTCTCCACACTATTACTAACTATTATTTCTCTTCTCCTTCTTTGATATTCTTCCTGCCTTTATAAGCACTTTTCACTTGATCAACTGGTACTATTTATTTACTTTATCAATATTCCTTTTTATTTCTTCAAACCTATAAAAAGATGAGTAGTTAGGAGACAATAGTATCCTATCTTCTAACATTTTCCACTGTTTTTATCTTCTTAGTATCTTATCACTCTTCTCAGTTAACTCAGTATAAGGATTCTCATTAGTATTGATTATTTTTTCTAATTCCTATTATATTTAACCAAATTTCAGATTAGACATATATAAAATAGTGGATTCTAAAAATACGCCTTATATATAACAAGTAATTTTACTCCCTTACTATAAACTGAATCAAAAAAACATAGGTACTATAATGACTTGTGATAGAAATAGCGTAATCGATTTCCTAAGTCCATAGGAATCGCCCCCTTTCTTCACCCTCATTATAGCACCTATACATCAGTTGTGCAAATAATATGATATTTTTTTATTAGTCCTCAAACAAGCATATTATAGAGCGTTTCGTTACCATTTAAGTTAATATAAGCTGGATCAAAACCTTCCATTCGACGAATCAAGCCTGCATAATCATGCTTATCTGCCAAGGCAATCCCAATCAATACTGGGCCTGTCCCCTTGCTAGCTCGTTTGATATACTCAAAACGTGTGATATCATCATTTGGCCCCAAGATATCATTTACAAACTCACGCAAAGCCCCCGGACGCTGTGGAAAATTAACCACAAAGTAATGCTTGATCCCATCATAAATCAAGGCACGCTCTTCCATTTCCGGCATACGGTTGATATCATTATTTCCTCCAGAAATGATACAACAAATGGTTTTCCCCTTGATATATTCAGCCAAAACCTCTAAAGAAGCGATACTAGCAGCTCCAGCAGGTTCTGCGACAATCCCTTGCTTAGAGTAAAGGTCAATCAAGGTTTCAGAAATCAATCCCTCATCGACACCTACCAAAGTTTGAACATGTTGACGAGTTGCTTCATAGGTCAACTGACCTACCTTTTGCACAGCAATCCCATCCGCAAATTTGTCAATTTCTTTGAGTTTAACAGGTCCACCAGCTTCAAAAGCAGCCTTCATGGAACGCGCTCCATTAGCCTCTACCCCAATGACTTCAATTTCTGGACTTGTTTCCTTGATATAGGTAGAAACCCCAGCAATGAGACCGCCACCACCAACAGGAACCAAGACAGCATCAAAATAAATCGATTCTTTTCGAGCTTCTTCTAAAATCTCATAAGCAACTGTCCCTTGACCAGCTTGAACATGGGCATCATCAAAGGGATCAATAAAGGTACGATTTTCAGAAACTGTAAATTCTTGAGCTGCTTTAGCAGAAGCATCAAAAGTATCTCCAACTAGTTTAATAGTTACGAAGTCCCCACCAAAAAAGCGAACTTGACCAATTTTTTGTTGCGGAGTAGTAATGGGCATAAAGATAGTAGCAGGAATCTTCATTTCATTACAAGTATAGGCAACTCCCTGTGCATGATTCCCCGCAGAGGCACAGACTACCCCACGCTCACGCTCTTCCTTGCTGAGCTGCGAAATGGCATAATAGGCACCACGAATTTTAAAAGAACGAACACGTTGAGCATTTTCCTTTTTCAAATAAATCTTAGCACCATACTTCTCCGATAAATAATGGTCGTAATCCAGTGGGGTATTCACAACCACACCGTTCAAGACTTTATGAGCCTTGATTATATCTTTTGAACTTAACATCATTTTCTCCTAGACTATTTCAAACTTATCGTAATCCATCTTTTAAAAAGAGATGAATTGATTATAAAAGCGAGTTAGTCCCCCAACTCGCCTTCACCTTAATTTCTATCAATTAGTTATAGATTTTGAATGCATCGTCGTCATTTTTACCAACGAAAGGCATTGCTTTACGCAATTCTGCACCAACTTTTTCAATTTCAAGGTTAGCTGCTTGTTCACGGTAAGCAGTCAATTTGGGACGTCCAGCTTTATAGTCATTTACAAAGTCATTTGCAAATTTACCATTTTGGATGTCTGCCAAGACAGCTTTCATATTTTCTTTAACTTGCTCAGTAATCACACGTGGACCTGATACATAGTCACCGTACTCAGCAGTGTTTGAAATTGATTGACGCATTTTCTTGAATCCACCTTCGTAGATCAAGTCAACGATCAATTTCATTTCGTGAAGAACTTCAAAGTAAGCCAATTCTGGAGCGTAACCTGCTTCTGTCAAGACTTCGAAACCTGCTTCGATAAGGGCAGTCAAACCACCACAAAGTACAGCTTGTTCACCAAACAAATCTTCTTCAGTTTCTTCTTTGTATGTTGTTTCAAGAAGACCTACACGAGCCGCTCCAACACCTTTACACCAGTCCATAGCAATGTTTTTAGCATTTCCTGTTGCATCTTGATATACTGCGTAAAGAGCTGGAACACCAAATCCTTCTTCATAAGTACGACGTACTAAGTGTCCTGGTCCTTTAGGTGCACACATGAAAACATCTACATCCGCAGGAACTTTGATAAATTCAAAGTGGATGTTGAAACCGTGAGCAAATCCAACTGCGTTTCCAGCTTCCAAGTTTGGAGCGATTTCTGCTTCGTACAATTCTTGTTGGATTTCGTCTGGTGCCAAAATCATGATAACATCAGCCAATTTAGTAGCTTCTGCTACTGTATAAGTGTCAAATCCATCTTCTTTTGCTTTATCAAAAGATTTACCTGGACGTACACCGATGATGACATCACGACCTGAGTCACGCAAGTTTTGAGCATGCGCATGTCCTTGTGAACCATAACCGATAACGGCGATTTTTTTACCGTCAAGTGCTGCTACTTTAACATCTTTTTCATATTCCATTTGAACTGCCATAGTTTTTCTCTCTTTTCTATTATTTATTGCCTTTTAGGCTGGTTTAACAAATTTAAAATATTTTTATACTCAATGAAAATCAAAGAGCAAACTAGGAAGCTAGCCGCAGGCTGCTCAAAGCACTGCTTTGAGGTTGTAAATAAGACTGACGGAGTCAGTAACATATACCTACGGCAAGGCAAAGCTGACGTGATTTGAATTTGATTTTCGAAGAGTATTAATCGCGGGTGAATCCAGTTGCACCCGTACGAGCGATATTGCGAATACCGTATGGTCGAATGACTCGCAATAGAGCTTCACTCTTTTCAGCATTTCCTGTCATCTGAATGGTAATCGAGCTTGGCGCTACGTCTACCACTGTTGCACGGAAAGGTTGAATAATCGCTAGAATCTCAGCTCGCTTCTCAGCTGGCGCTGACATCTTAACCAAAATTACCTCGCGCTCCAAATGAGGCTTGTCTGTAATATCACGAATGCGAATCACATCAATCTGACGATTGAGCTGTTTGATAATTTGCTCCACCTCATCATGTGAAGCAACATCAATAATAATGGTGATACGCGATACATTCGGATCTTCTGTTGCTCCAACAGAGATACTTTCGATATTAACCTGACGACGAGACAGGACACCGGTAAAGCGATTGAGGACTCCTGATCGATTCTGTAGTTTTGCTGTTAACATTCTACGCATGGAACTTCACCCCCAACATCTCATGATTACTCTTACCAGCTGGTACCATCGGTAACACCTGTTCCTTACGAGAAATATCTACCTCGATTAGCATAGGAACATTCTCAGTGATGACTTCAAGGTCTTGGGCCAAGGTCTCAGGATTGTCAAACTTATAGTTTTTAATGCCATAAGCCTGTGCCATCAGTTGGAAATCAGGAAGGGTATCAAAGACTGACTCTGACGTTCTACCTTCATAGAAGGATTCCTGCCACTGGCGGACCATTCCAAGTGAGTGGTTGTTCAGCATAACCACCTTGATTGGCACCTTGTAAATGTTCAAAATAGCCAATTCCTGGTTAGTCATTTGGAAACCACCATCCCCAACAAACAAGACTACTTCCTTATCTGGGTTAGCAATTTTAGCTCCAATTGCTGCTGGAATTCCAAATCCCATCGTTCCCAAACCACCTGAAGTCACTAACTGACGTTCATTTTGGTAGGGATAATACTGAGCTGTCCACATTTGGTGTTGACCAACGTCTGTTACCACAATGGCATCTCCATTCGTCAATTCACCAATTCGTTCAATAACAGCTTGCGGCTGAACCACACGCTCTTTCTTATCATAAGAACGAACGCGGTTCTTGTCTTTAGTAACTTTTTCAATCCATTTTTCAGTATTGTTATGAACTGTTGGTTCGGCCAGCAACATTTGCAAGGCTTTCTTAGCATCTCCAACTACAGGAATATCTGCACTGATAATCTTGCCAATCTCGGCTGGGTCAATATCAATGTGGGCAACCTTGGCATTCTTAGCGAAGGTCTTAGGATTCCCCGTCAAGCGGTCATCAAAACGACAACCAATACTAATCATAAAGTCCGCTTCCGTCATGGCAATATTAGCTGCGAATGACCCGTGCATGCCTCCCATTCCAAGGAAGAGTGGGTGACTCGTTGCAATCGTTCCTTGTCCCAAAAGACTGGTTACCACTGGAATTTGATAGCGTTCTGCAAATTCATTTAATTCTGCAGCAGCTTCAGCATAACTAATCCCACCACCAGCAAGCAAGACTGGCTTTTTAGCCTTGGATAATTGCTTCAAGATTTTCTTAATTTGCATATCATTTGGCTCAAGAGTTGGCTGATAGCTTGGTAGGTTCACTTCTGGTGAATAGATGAAGTCGGTTTCTAAAGCAGATACGTCTTTAGGTAGGTCAATTACGACCGGCCCTGGTCGACCTGTAGTTGCGATATGAACAGCTTCCGTAATGATACGAGGAATATCAGCTGTCTCACGAACTTGATAATTGTACTTAGTGATTGGCATGGTGATTCCCACGATGTCTGCCTCCTGAAAGGCATCCTTCCCAATCCCTGCTCGCGCCACCTGACCTGTAAAGACCAAAAGAGGAACACTGTCGCTCATAGCATCTGCAATCCCTGTAATGGCATTTGTTGCTCCCGGTCCGCTAGTGACGACGGCAACACCCAACTTTCCAGTTGATTTAGCATAACCTTCAGCTTCATGCAGACAGCCTTGCTCATGGCGTCCTAGAATGTGGCGAATGCCTTTAAAATTATATATCGCATCATAAAAAGGCAAGACTGCACCACCTGGATAACCAAAGATGGTATCAATTCCTAAATCACGAAGTGTTTCCAAAACTAGGTCCGACCCCGTCTTAGGAGATTCTAAACTGATTTTCTCCATTGTTCCCCTTTCTCTTCACTTAAAAATAACTTGTTACTATCATACCATTTTTTCAAAAATTTTCAAGACAAAAGAAGAAATTTTCTGAATTTTCTATTTTAACGTTTATTTATGAATATTCTCTTTTTTTTATAAGTTTTTAAAAGGTAATTTATATTCTTTTTCAACTTATTTCTATTTATAATTATATATTTCTTCCGCAAATTACTTTAACTCATTTTTATATGAAATTTTTATGAGTGCATGTTTTCAGAATCTATAAAATTTATCGGAACTATCCAAAAAAGGAAGCCACTAAGTGACTTCCTTCTAGAGTGAGGACTGATTAGTCTTCACCTTTGTTTTTCTTAATGATTTCTTCTTGTACTGACTTAGGTACATCTTCGTAGTGGTCAAATACCATCATGAATGTACCACGTCCTTGAGATGCAGAACGAAGAACTGTTGCATAACCGAACATTTCAGCAAGTGGAACGTAAGCACGAACGATTTGGCTGTTACCATGTGCTTCCATACCATCTACACGTCCACGACGAGCAGTTACGTGACCCATAACATCACCAAGGTTTTCTTCTGGAACAGTGATTGTTACAAGCATCATTGGCTCAAGGATAGCTGGTTGCGCTGATTTAGCAGCTTCTTTAAGGGCAAGTGAAGCCGCAATCTTGAAGGCAGTTTCAGATGAGTCGACATCGTGGTATGAACCATCGTAAAGCTTAGCTTTAACGTCAACCATTGGGTAACCTGCAAGAACACCGTTAGCCATAGATTCTACCAAACCTTTTTCAACCGCTGGGATAAATTCACGAGGAACCACACCACCGACGATTGCGTTTTCGAATTCGAATCCTTTACCTTCTTCGTTTGGAGTAAATTCAATCCATACATCACCGAATTGACCTTTACCACCAGATTGACGTTTGAAGAATCCACGTGCTTGAGTAGAAGCGCGGAATGTTTCACGGTAAGATACTTGAGGAGCACCTACGTTCGCTTCAACTTTGAACTCACGACGCATACGGTCAACAAGGACGTCAAGGTGAAGCTCACCCATACCAGAGATAACTGTTTCACCAGTTTCAACGTTTGTTTCAACGCGGAATGTTGGATCTTCTTCAGCCAATTTTTGAAGGGCGATACCCATCTTGTCTTGGTCAGCTTTAGATTTTGGCTCAACCATCAATTGGATAACTGGTTCTGGAACGTTGATTGACTCAAGGATGATTTTAGCTTTTTCATCTGTCAATGAGTCACCAGTTGTAGTATCTTTCAAACCAACGGCAGCAGCGATATCACCTGAGTAAACAGTGTCGATTTCTTGACGGCTGTTAGCGTGCATTTGAAGGATACGTCCGATACGCTCACGTTTACCTTTAGAAGTGTTCAATACGTAAGAACCTGATTGAAGAACACCTGAGTAAACACGGAAGAATGTCAAACGACCTACAAATGGGTCAGTCATGATCTTGAAGGCAAGAGCTGCAAATGGCTCTTCGTCAGATGCTGGACGAGTTTCTTCTTCGTCTGTATCTGGGTTGATACCTTTGATCGCTGGGATGTCAAGTGGGCTTGGAAGGTAGTCGATAACCGCATCAAGCATCAATTGAACACCTTTGTTCTTGAAGGCAGAACCACACAATACTGGGAAGAATTCAACGTTGATAGTCGCTTTACGGATACCAGCTTTCAATTCTTCGTTAGTAATTTCTTCACCTTCGAGGTATTTCATCATCAATTCTTCGTCAGTTTCAGCAACTGCTTCGATCAATTTTTCACGGTATTCTTGAGCTTGGTCAAGGTATTCAGCTGGAATATCTTCTTCAAGGATATCTGTACCAAGGTCGTTAGTATAGATTTCAGCTTTCATCTTGATCAAGTCGATGATACCACGGAAGTCATCTTCAGAACCGATTGGCAATTGGATTGGGTGTGCATTTGCTTGAAGACGATCATGAAGTGTGCTTACAGAGTAAAGGAAGTCAGCACCGATTTTGTCCATTTTGTTGGCAAATACGATACGTGGAACTCCGTACTCAGTTGCTTGACGCCAAACTGTTTCAGTTTGAGGTTCAACACCTGATTGTGAGTCAAGAACGGTAACCGCACCATCCAATACACGAAGAGAACGTTGTACTTCGATTGTGAAGTCCACGTGTCCTGGTGTGTCGATGATGTTTACGCGGTGGTTGTTCCATTGAGCTGTTGTCGCAGCAGATGTGATAGTGATACCACGTTCTTGCTCTTGCTCCATCCAGTCCATTTGTGACGCACCTTCGTGAGTTTCACCGATTTTGTGGATTTTACCAGTGTAGTAAAGAATACGCTCAGTAGTTGTTGTTTTACCAGCATCGACGTGAGCCATGATACCGATATTACGAGTTTTTTCAAGTGAAAATTCGCGTGCCATGAGGTTTGTTTCTCCTATTTATTTTTGATTTCTATTCTATTATAACACGATTTTAATAAAAACGGATAGGCAGGACCTACCCGTTCTCAATGTTTTCATGCTATTGTTGGTTTCAACTTACAAGCTGGTAAGTTGAGTTGTAGCTAAGAGCTGATCGAGCTCAATTGAACTCGGGCTAAAGTTAGTTAGCCGATTTGAGCTGGAACGGGATGCTGTGTGAAAAAGATAAACTTCCTTGTATTCATCGAATACTGCGTCAGTTTCCTATTTTCACCTTGCATCCTTACCGTTCCTAGCATCATGATTTTACCAACGGAAGTGTGCGAATGCACGGTTAGCTTCAGCCATGCGGTGAGTGTCTTCACGTTTCTTAACTGCTGCACCAGTGTTGTTAGCAGCATCCAAGATTTCTTTTGCAAGACGGTCTTGCATTGTGTGTTCACCGCGAAGACGAGCGATTGTTACCAACCAACGAAGTCCAAGTGTTGTACGACGTTCTGGACGAACTTCAACTGGGACTTGGTAGTTAGAACCACCAACACGGCGTGCACGTACTTCAAGTACAGGCATGATGTTTTCCATAGCTGTTTCAAATACTTCAAGTGCATCGTTTCCAGTAGCTTCTTTGATTTGCTCAAAGGCACCGTAAACGATTGAAGCAGCTGTACCACGTTTACCATCAAGCATAACGCGGTTGATAAGACGAGTAACTAGTTGTGAATTGTAAAGCGGATCTGGCAATACGTCACGTTTTGGAGCTCTATTTTTACGACTCATTTCTCTTTATCCCCTTTCCTTATGCTTTTGGACGTTTAGTACCGTATTTTGAACGGCCTTGTTTACGATCGTTAACACCTGCAGTATCAAGTGCACCACGGACGATATGGTAACGTACCCCTGGAAGGTCTTTTACACGTCCACCACGAAGAAGAACCACGCTGTGCTCTTGCAAGTTGTGTCCGATACCTGGGATGTAGGCAGTAACTTCGATAAGGTTGCTCAAACGTACACGAGCGAATTTACGAAGGGCTGAGTTAGGTTTTTTAGGTGTCATTGTTCCAACACGAGTTGCAACACCACGTTTTTGTGGTGAAGAAACGTTTGTTTGAACTTTTTTATGACTGTTGTAACCAACGTTCAAAGCTGGTGATTTAGATTTTTCTACTTTTGATTTACGCGGTTTGCGAACCAATTGGTTAATTGTAGGCATCTACATTCTCCTGTGTTTTTTTATTTTTGGTGATGATACACTTGGTGACAGCTATCATCTGTGTGTACTTTTGCAACATTTGTCAGCACGTCCCTGTACACTCTTGAGAGACCAAAAGTAAAAAGTACCGTCTATTATTGTAACAAAATTTTCCATTGGTTGTCAAGATATTTTTCTTTTTTTGTATGCGGTAGAATTTTTTAGGTAACTTCTCAAAGCAACTTCCACTTGGCTAGCCAAAGTGGAAATTAGTCTAAAACGGATTTTTATGGTGGAATTAAGTGTGAGACGTTTGAGTTAGAAATGAGGTCTAC
>NZ_NCVN01000018.1:0-16867 GCF_002096925.1 Streptococcus mitis
AGCTTATTTAATTTAGAAATGAGGTGTTAATTTATGTCGGAAACTACTTTAGTTGTCCAGCTTCCTAAAGAATTAGAGAAGCAATTACGTGCTCACTATGATGAGATGATTTCAAATGCTGTAGCAAGAGTATTTGAAGATAAAGAACTTTATAAACCCATGGTTCGTATGTCAGGTTTGTCTAGGTGGTTAGATGTATCTACGACAACAATCCAAAAATGGACGAAAGAAGGAATGCCAACCATGGTGATTGATGGAGTGACTTTATACGATAAAAGAGCAGTAACACGATGGTTGAAGCAATATGAAAGATAGGTACTCGTATGAATGGTGTTCAGTGGATCAAGATAACGACAGATATATTTGATGATGAAAAAATTCAGCTAATAGAATCGATGCCAGAAGGAGATACTCTTATTGTAATATGGTTTAAAATTCTGGTGCTTGCAGGAAAGCAAAATAATAGTGGCATATTAAGTTTAGGGAACAAGGTTTATTACACAGAAGAGATGCTTTCAACAGTGTTTAGACGAAAGGCTACATCTGTAAAATTAGCTCTCAGCATGTTTGAAGAATTTGGCATGATAGAAATCATAGATGGCGCTATTACCATTCCAAAATGGGAGAAACACCAGAATATAGATGGACTAGAAAAGATTAGGAAACAAACTAGGGAACGTGTTGCTCGTCATAGACAAAAACAAAAAGCACTAATTACAGGCGAGCCACAACTCGTTTTAGATTGTAACGTTACAGTAACGGATGAAAATGATAATGTAACGCAAGAGATTAAGAACAAGAGTAAGAAAGAGATTGAGAATATACTGGATAATAGTTCTAGAAAGCCTGAAACTTATATTCCACCCAAATATTATTCTTTGTTAGAATCCATTTCTTATAAGTACAATGATAGATTTTTGTATCCTAACAATTACACTTTAACACATGCTCAGAAGATGAAAATAGGCGAGTATTTGGCTAGTGGGTATGTAACTAGTGATGAAGTCATTAGCATGATTGAACGGATTCCTGAGGATGCGACGTCTCCTTTGGCGTATTTATTTAAGTCTATGGAGAATTTAAAGCAGGAACGTATGCTGGAGTGCAAAGCAATTGCCTATGAAAATGCCAGAAAGAAGTATATGATAAATGAGTAGATATCGGACTGTTCTAAAGAAATGTTATATCACTGAGGAGCAAAATGAAATAGTGAATAACTTGATTGAAATGACAAATCATCTAAGTTTTTCCTCTTATGCTAGAAAAATGTTGTTTAAACGTTCGCCTATTTATCTTCAATTTGATTTTGAATCTTATCATGACTTTATATTTCAACTTAGAAGGATTATCAATAATTTACGTCAGTTAGAAAGAATAGCAGAACAAAGTGAAGATTTCGATAATGTAAGGATATTTCACTATTGTGTTGAGCTGATGATAGGATATGAAAAGAAGACAAGCAAACAAGTAAAAGAACTTGTGAAACGACTAAATAAGAAAACGAGGTGATAAGACTATGAGAATAAAATCGGTGCTGAAACAAGTATTTTTGACAGAAGAAGAAAATAAAAAATTAAATGATTGTATGAGGAAGGAAAATATTCGTAATTTTTCTGAGTTTGCTAGACAAAAATTAATACGAACAGATTTGAACATCCAAAAAGTCTCCTTTGAAGGTTTAGTTCCTTTAACAGAAGAGTTGGAACAAGTCGGACAGAATATCAATTCTATAGCCCGTCTTGCAACTGTAGTTGGGAGAATAAGCTATGAAAACAAAATGGATATGTCTATTTTGATGCAAAAAATAGTTGACGTGATGGAGGAAAAAGATGTTTATTTTCAAAAGTAATATGGATAAGGATTTCGATCAGATATGCGAATACATACTGAAATTAAAGCGAGCAGAATTATTTCTTCATGGAATTAAACAACAAGATAAAACGAAGGCTCGTTTGTATCATGCGATGCTGGAATACTATGATGCTAACCATAAAAAAGAAAGACATATGAGGATTTTAAAATAAGGAAACGCTGTAAAAAATTTTGCAGCGTTTTTATATATCCTCTTAAAATATTTGTACACACAAATGACAGTCAAATTGATTTTTTGGATTATTTTATCGAGAAGGAAAAATTTTTCATAATATGACTTTGCGAGCTCAGAGTCTGTATACACACACTCCTAAAATCATCCCCAAAATTTGTATACACATAGTGTATGTACTTTTTGGGTGATTTAATTTTTGGGGGAATCCCCAACCCCCTTTAGAAATAGTTAGATATAAGATTAAAAAATGGTATAATCTTAAAAGATAAACTTTTTTAAGGAGTAGACTTTGAAAGAGAATTTAATCAAATCAAAAAAGCGTGTTCAAAAGCATGGAGAGGTTTTTATACCATTCTGGATGGTACAGAAAATATTAGATACTCCAGGTATTAAAGAGACTTGTGAAGATATTTCTGCAACATTTTTAGAACCTTCTGCAGGAGATGGGAAATTTTTGCAAGCTATTTTAGAAAGAAAATTATCTGCTGTTATCATGCAATATGCAATATGATGAAAGAAGTTGGAAGACAAAATCATTGATTGCATTATCATCTATATATGGGATAGAATTTCTCGAAGATAATTTAGAAGTAGCACGTTCACGTATGTTTCTTTATTATTTAGATTGGTACGAACAAATTTTTAGTACTAAGCTAACTAGTAGAAGTGACATCTATAAATCTGCATATTATCTTATTCATAAAAATATAGTTAGAGGAAATACCTTAACTCAACGTCATCCTGTTACAGATGAACTTATTTGGTTTAATGAATGGCAACTTTTCAAAGGCCATTCTAGTTTGGTAAGACTGGGCAAAAAGTCTTTAAAATTAGAAAACGCATAGTATCAAGTGTTAAATCCTTGATATTATGCGTTTTATTGTTAGAAAATTTGCTTTATTTTCTCTTTAAGTTGAGTTTTTGCCCAGCCTCTATCAGAGCTTTTAGGTAAAAAGTTGAGGATAATACAGTTGTAGAAGGACGAACCCACTGAAAAAATAAGGAGCTTACTTTTAATGAAAGGAAAATCGAGGCATCTTTCATCAATTTGAGCGAATTCCTCGGTTATTTTGTATTTATTAAGGTCATAATTCGTTTTATATTGACCACGAAGATGGTTGTGGCTGCCTGTAACTCCATGCTGAAAAGACCCGATGCTCTCGCGACATCAAAGCCATGTCTCTGTTTTAGTTCGGCATTCTTCGCTTCGATTTTATAGCGATGTCTGGCCATTTCTTTGAAATAAGGTGTTTCCTGAAATTTCTTCTGGAAAAGATGGTCGTCACTCTTAATGGCTATTGAATAAGTTTTAGACTTTGCCCCCTCCTGATAACATCCTTCCTTGGAAAGGCAATTCTTGCACTTCTCAATGTCAAAGTAATGAGTGATAACTTGATTCTTATTTTGATATTTTTTCCCTGTCCTTGCTTTGCGAACAGCCATGTGTCCTTCTGGACAGACAAATAGCCCTGCGTCTTTATTAAACTCAAAGGCATCCTCTTCTTTACGGTAACTTTTTGAAAAACAGAAGGGTTCAGTTTTGACACCAAATGAATCTTTTCTTTGCGAGTAAGTTGAATGTTGTTCTTTCCCGAATAAGCTGCATGACCAATAATAGTCTCGATGTCCAGACTATTTTTCTTTGTTTTGGCATATAACTCAGGTAAATATTTCCCATCACTTTGTTCGTCAGAAGTGACTACACAAGCAGTAATAATCCGTTCATCCGTCATAGCGATATGACTTTTATATCCATAGAAAGAGCTGTCGGCTGTCTTATGTCCAAGTCTAGCTTCCTCCTTGACAGACGCTTCCAAGTGTTCTAAGTCATCATCGACAGCTTCTTTTCGGTAATTGAACTTTTGAGAAACAGCTGGTAGAGCTAAGAGCTCCTTGTGTTTTTCAACCACAGCCATTAACTCCTCTGTATAGGTCAACTCTGCTTCAAGGTTATCTTCATGAGGTTTCTTTGGAAATTCTATTTTGATATCTTCTGAATATTGATAAATCGTTTTACGTAAAGCTTTTGAACGCTCCCTAAGAATTTCTTGGGGCTTCTTATGATTATAATGAGTTTTGGTGTGAGTGGCATCCACAATGAGGATCTTACTCTTAATCAAGTTGTGTTCGAGTGCAATTTGAACAGACTTCTGAATCAATAGATCAAGTAGATTGTTATCTTTAATTCTTAGCTTTCTAAATTTTGTCAGAGAGGATGGTTCGATAACAGAATCCTCAGGAGCTAGACCAAGAAAAAATTTAAAGGCCATATCTGACAAGGAACGTTCCACCACATTGACATCTGATAACTTATAAATATCTTTTAACAAGAGATATTTGAACATCATAATCGGTGAATAAGCTTTACACCCAAAATCGGGACGATAATTCTTTTCTAGTTCATCATGAATAAAGCTAAAATCACAGAGTTCAGTTAGCTGACGAAAAAAGTGAGTTTTAGGAACTACGATATCATACAAACTAGAATAAGGACTGACATCCATAGTTAACTGATTATCAAGCATCATTTCACCTCATCTCTAGTATAACAAAAAAGCCATCAATTTGATGACTTTTTCAGTGGGCTCATGAAACGCTATGAGTTTTTTTGTTGCACTATATTTTACAATTTATCATTATAAAATAAATGCTGAACTTTTTGAAAGCTTCTAATTTGGAAAAGTTAGAATTGCTGAAAAGTCAGAGTACATTAATGATATTTTATGAATATATGTACACACACTAATTAGTTATAAATATGAGAAACGAAAATTATATTAGTGTTGTTGAATTCGGCTAAAGGAAAATGGGAGAAAAAGTTATCAATTGAACGATACTTCAGTACCAATAAAATTGAGTACTAAAGTATACAAAAATTACTAATGGATTGAGACTTTTGTATTTGATTATACTATAGAGAATATTAGTCAAATAAAATTGTTTTGTTTTCACTAATGCATTTCTTCTTATTATCCCAGTAGTTAATACTTTCAAAGCTTCCTTTTCTTAAATAAAGCGGTATCCTTTTTCTTATATCATCTTGCATTGGTATTTTATCAATATCTTTTAGATTCCACCATTTTGGCTCACCTTCATCAGATGTGCTTAGTTCACCAGTAAACTGAGTACATAAAAAGTCATAGAAGACAAATCTCTCATTACCAATTGAATTAGTAAAGCCTGAAATTCCCTTTAATTCAAGATTTAATGCAGTGAGTCCAGTTTCTTCCTTAAGCTCCCGTAGTGCAGCTTCAAAAAAACTTTCAGGGAATTCAACTTTTCCCCCCGGTGGAATCCAGCCAGGAAAATTATCGTGCTGTCTATTAAGTAATAAAATTTCTTGATTTTTCAAAACGCAAATATTAACCCAGTTTTTGATTTTTTCAGTCATATTATCAACCTCCAATAAGTATTTTTTCATATATTAGACTATATGTCAAGAACTATATGCTATTTATGATTGTGACAAATGTGTCTCAGCTAAAGATTGATGATTTTTATGAAATAGCTGATAAACTCTCAGATATGACGATAAAATAATTTTTATAAGACTAGTTACCCTTATTATACTGTGGCAAAAAATAGAATTTCATTGATTTTCTGTATATATTTTCTAGTGATTCAAATGGGACATATGTGGGTCTTGTTTTACTTTTAAGAAAAGTTGATAATAAAATCAAGATATCTGAAGGATGTGAAGAAATGGATGGTATTGGTTATGTATTGAGGAATTTAAGACTTAATAAAGGATTAACTCAAAAATATATTTATAAGAATTTGTGTAGCCGAAAGCAATTATCTAGAATAGAGAATAATACTTCTTATCCCTCAGTATATCTTTTGTATTATATTTGTCAAAGATTAGAAGTTACTACAGACTATGTTATTAGTCTAACGTTAGAAAGAGGAAATCATGCTAAATGACACAAATAAATTGAAATATGAATTACCGGTTGAATTAGCTGCTCGGGAGCCAGTAGAACTTATGTCAGGGAGTCGAGATAGTTCAAGATTGATTATTGGATTTAAAAATTCAGATAAAATTATTGATGACTATATATTGAATTTTCATAATTACATTAATCCAGGAGATTTGATTATTCTAAATAATAGTAAGACAGTCTCTCCTATATTTTATGCGTACTCTGAAAAATATGGGGAAGTAAAGTTTCATATAAAAACAAAAAATGAAGAAGGTTATGTAATTTATATCAGAATTAGGTCAGATTTACAGGATAGAATCATATCAGAAAAATTTTTTCTTAGCGATAAAATAAATGTTACAGTAGATAAAAATATTAATGGTGAGGAATTTTTGTGCAGTTTTAATTGTTCACAAGAAGACTTATATGATTATCTCCTAGTACATGGTGAAGCTGTAAGGTCTATTTATACGAGAAAAAAGTGGTCTATTGCTTATTATCAAAATGGAATTGCTAATAAATTAGGTTCATTTGAAAATCCTGCTGCTAACCGACATTTTTCTAATAGAATTTTAAGAGCTTTAAGAAAAAAAGGCGTAAAAATTGGATATATTACTTTAAATTGTGCATCAGTTGATACAAAAATTTTTGAAGAGTTTATTGAAGAACATAGCGTTTTCAAAGAATACTACGAAATACCAGAAGAAACTGCAGAATTAATTCGAGATACTAAATTAAATGGAAACAAAATATTTGCCGTGGGTACGACTGTTATAAGGACTTTGGAAAGCTGTGAGTATGATAATTTTAAAATTGTATCTCCATTAAAAAATTATACTGATTTATATATATATCCAGGTTACAACTTCAAAATCACGGATGCATTAATTACAAATTTTCACGGTTCAATGACTAGTCGCCTTGCGTTATCAGCAGCAGTAATTGGCACGGAAAATATTATGAATTTATATCGACATGCAATAGATGAGCAGTATTTATTCTATGAGTTTGGAGATGCTAATTTATTATTTATGTAATCCAATAATTATAGTTCATGGAAAGGAGGTGATCAAGTGAAAAAATTAACTTTGAAAGAATTGGTTAATAAAGCAAGTGATTTGCTTGCCTGTTGCAATGCAACTAAATAATTAACCGAATTCAAATTTTTAACTTCAATGAAAAAAATATAAAATTTTTTTCATTGAAGTTGTTTATGGAGGAATTTATGGCATATAAAATTAGTCACGATATAGATATTACAGAAGATAATGGATATCAAGTATTGCATCGATACTCAGATGATACGTATTTTTCATTGCAGAAAGACTATTTATTTATTCTGTTAAGTTATAATGGTCTGAATAATTTAAATGATATTGCTAAAGTCTTTTCAAATCATAAAGGAATTTCAATTAACTGTTCATTAGAGTATGTAGAAAAAGTTCAAAATTATTTTATTTCAGAAAGAATTATATTCAAAGATGAAAACAAAAACCATTCTTACTAATAATCTATGTGAAAATAATATTGATTCGCTATATGTTAAGTTATGTAAATTGCTTGAAGATAATGGGCAACATATTGTTTCAAGAGGGATGGCAGTAAAAGAATTAATTGGCGTTAGTATTGTTCTAACGGAGCCCAAAAGACGATTTTTAGAGAACTCTGCTAGGAATCTTAAACTTTATTATGCCATAGGAGAATTTTTATGGTATTTACGAGGGAGCAATGATTTATCCGAAATCGAGTATTATGCTCCGAGTATGGCAAAGTTTTCAGATGATGGTTCAATACTTCAAGGGGCATACGGTCCCAAAATAGTACCCCTAATTGATGACTTAATCCAGCTTTTAAAGAATGATACAGGAACTCGGCGTGCTGTAATACCCTTATATAGTGCAGATGATCTTGGTAAGGAAAGTAAAGATATCCCATGTACTCTTTCTTTAGAATTTTTAATTCGAAATAATAAGCTACACCTTATTACAAATATGAGATCAAACGATATCTTTTTAGGTCTACCATATGATATTTTTTCTTTTACAATGCTTCAAGAGTATATAGCGTATCAACTTGGAGTAGACTTGGGATGCTATTATCATTATGTAGGAAGTTTACATGTATACCAGCGTAATTTTAAAAAAATAGAAGAGATATCTCAAATGAGTCCTCATGAGACGGCAATATTTAACAAATCAGATTCAATATTTAAAAATTTTAGTGAGATAATTGATTTAGAAGAATCTATAAGAAAAAATAAAACTTTTAATCATAATTTAAATTTATTAATGGACTCAGATTTTCAAAAAATTAAGACAGAGCTAGAAAATTATAGGTATAGTAGGGAAAAGAATGTCGAACGGAAAACTGATATATATATGCGGTATTGATGGGTCTGGTAAGACTACATTATCCAAAAATCTTTCCAAAAATTTAGGAAGTAACTCTATTTTTTTGCCTTTGAATCAATCTAAGATATTTTTTAAAGAACTAGATTCTATTTGTCGTAAATACAATACAAATAGATGGGCAGAGTTTTCCGAAATTTTTAGAGGCTGTTTATGGGCATTAGAAATGGTTTATTTTTCTGAAAAAATTTTAAAACCAGCATTGGAACAGTATGATTATGTAATTATTGATAGGTACATGACTTGCAATAAAGTTTATTCTAATTTATCAATTACAAACACCTTGGTAGATAGATTACATGAGCTCCTTATACAGCCTAAAATCACAATGTATATCGATATAGAGCCAAAGATAGCTTTTAGTAGAGTTATTAAAAGGAATGAGCAACAAACGCCTAAAGAAACTTTAGAAAATTTAAAAATTGCCAAAGAATTATATGCTAGATACTTAAATAATCTAGAATATTATCGATTAGATGGTAGAGAATCTGAGGAAAGATTATTACAATCTGCACTAGGAATATTAGGAGATAAAAATGAAATTTGAAACTATATTAGATTTTTACATATTTTATTTAGAGGAGTTACTTAATGGATCTCAAAAGCAGAAAGTACCCTATTCAGCTATTTCTGATAAAATTGAAATTTTCAATAATAGTGTAGAGATATCTCATGGAAATCTCATTAATATGATGTTTAGTAAATCAGAATTAAATTATAATATTGTGCACACATTATTTTCTTTAAGCGGCAGGACAGATGCGTATATTTTAAAAAAATATAAAAGTGCGTACCTGAGATATTCAGATGATGGGTTTTATCAAAATACTGTAGGTGAACGCTTGTATACTTTATACGGTAATCAAATAAAAAGAAGTTATGGTTTTTTAAAGGATGATATTTTTTCACCAGATGCTATTTGCTTTATGAAGGCAAATGATAATAATAATATTGATTGTACTTTTTACGTACATTTTTATTATAGAGAGGAGCGTTTAAATGTAGAGCTTACATATAAAGGCTCTCACTTATTGGAGTATACGAATTCTGATTTATTTATTTACTCTTCATTACTGTCATTAATGAGTCATTGGCTAGGTGTTAAAGCAGGTAGTTTAATATTAAAAACTCACTCAATCTTTATTTCGGAACGTGATAAAGAACGAACTGAAAAATTATTAGATAGCTGTAGATTATTAAAAAAAGTTGATTTATCTCTAAATCATGATTTCTCTTCAAGTTTAAAAAGCTATCGAGAAGAATTTTCTGATGCAATTAATCGTGTTATTACTTGGGATATTGTAGAAGTATCAAAAAGATTAAACAATGAGATTGAATATATAAACAATAATTTCACTCCATATACTCAGGATTTATTGTTTATACTCCTTGCAGATAGATTTCATAGTAATACTGAGGAGTACAAAACTATACTTGATAAAATAAATAATGACTCTATTAGGTGTTTTAAAGAAACAGTTGATAGAACAGAATTCAATTCCATTTTAGAGGTGGTTTAATTTTGAACTATAAAAAAAGTTTATCCGCAGTACTGCATTCGTCGTCAGATAAGGATTTTCTACTAAATTTATTGAGTGATCGAACATTCTTGCTTAACGATGTTTCATTATATATTTGGAATAGTATTGAAAAATACAGTTTGGAAGATATTGCTATTAACTTATCGAATTTATATAATGAGAATTTAGATATAGTTAGACAAGACTTACATGAAATGATTGAAATACTGGTTTCTGAGGGTCTTATAGAGATAAAAAATTAAAAGATAGGGAGAATTTATATGTGTAATAATGACTACACTTTAATTACTAAAGAAATATCAAATTTAGTATCAGAAAAAAATATAGTAATTTGGAAATCTGAAATGGATGGCTTAGGTACATCTTTATCTGATATTGATGCATATTGTATTTGCGATGAAGAAAAAAATTTTAAAAATTTTTCTTTCAATGGCATCCCTGTAGATATTGAATATATTGGATTAAATAATCTAAAAGAAAAATTAGAAAATATTGATAAGTTTGCAAAGCATGGATTAGCGTATAAAGGACTAGATGAAGATTTAAAATTGTTTTACAGGCTAGAACGAGGTCACAAGAGTCAGCAATTCAATCTCAATGATATAGAATTACCTACAATTGATGTTATTTCTAAAATTGCAGCTCAATATTATAATGAACTTTTTCTAGCATTGTATGAAGATGCCTTTAAAATGTTTCATGGAAAAAATTTTTTAGATGCCTTTATACTCTCATTAGAGGCATTACAAATGTCAGTTGCAACATATTTAGCCAGAATAGGAAAACCTCAGTTCAAGAAAAAGTGGTTATTCAAATATTTTGATAATCTGACGGATTGCTCTTACTATGAAGAATTAAGGATTGAATTGGAGTCAGATACAATTTTACCTGAACGCATAAGTAAAATATTATCTGATTCAAAAAAAATCCTAGAATTTTAAATTTTCATATTGAAAGGAGGTGAGGATTATGGCTTATAAAAAACCTATCGTAAAAGATATTAAATTGAGTGCTTCTACAATTCTTCGTTAATATCTTGACTCTTAAAGTAGAGATTTGAACAGGATTACGGATGGTTAAAGCTAATAAAAATCAATATGAAATATATTCTTGATGCTAGACTATTAGTATTGAATTAACAATGTATTTATGGCTCTAAAGTTTTATAATCTACAGTTCACCTCTCTGCTTTTTTTTGTGATATTGAATATTAATAATGAAATTTAAGATACTATGTGTGAAATTCTTATTAAATATATATTATGGTCTAAGCGATATCAAATTTATTGAGCGACTTGAAAATATGAATGTCGTCTATATTTTCAAAAATAGTAAAACAGGAAACAAAATTTTGCTAAAAATTTTCTCATCTTCGAAGGTTGACACTATAGTATTTCAAAATGAATTTGCAAAATATAAGTTATCTCCGAATTTGATAAAAACTAACAAGGGTAATATATATATAAGAGTGTTTAAATATCTAATTTTTGTACAATACTTCGTTGAGGCAAGTAGTCGGAGAATCGAGTATAGTGAAATGGTTATATTTTTCAAAGATTTTTATGCAAAGCTTGATTATTATAAGAATTTTTTTTAGAAACAAGTATTGGTTTTCCTAATTATAAAACCAACGCAATCAGTCAACATTTTAGCATGATACATGGTGATTTACGACCACCGAATGTAATTATAACTGCGAATAATTTTAGTGTAATTGATTTTGAATATTTAAGACTCGGAGTAAGAGAAGTAGAAGTGATTAAATATATAGTTCTGTACACTAATTTTAATAATTGTGAAGTTGAAATTTTATATAGTAAGTTTCTGGAAGCTGGTATAGTAGAGATAAGTTTACAAGAATCAATTAGGTTTTTACTTTTTGAATTACTAAAATCAGATTTTCCAGAGAAATACATCGTGAGAATTACTCTAGATTATTATAATGAAATTATATCCGAGAGAATAAAATTAATTGAATTTTGTGATAATTATTTAAATAAAAAGAAAGGGGGGGACTTAAGTGTCAGTAGAAGTTGAGAAGAAATATTTGCTTACAAGTGATGAGTATTACACTCTTAGTAAAAGTCACTTTGAAGGTGCAATAATTCAAGAACAGCTTAATTACTATTTTGATAGTTTAGATTTTTCACTTTTAAAAAGGGGGATAACTCTTAGAATCAGAGAAAAGGCGAATAATCTGATTCTAACTATAAAGAGAAAAATTTCAATTAATGACGTAATTGAGTCAGAAGAAAATGATTTTTTAATAAGTCGAATAGAATTTATGGAAGCAGTATTGCGTGGAGAATTCCCTAAAAAGGTAGAGCAAAAGTTAAATGTTTTAATCCCCAAAAAGAAAATCTTTTATTTGGGATTGCTAAAGACACAGAGACTAATTAAAGAAAAAGATTCAATTTTATATTGTTTGGATAGGAATACTTACTTTGATAAACAAGATTTTGAATTAGAAATTGAGGGAACACGAGAATCATTACAGAAAGTTAGCATTGATATTCCAGAAAAAAAGTTTAATAGAGTGGGGAAATATTCTAGGTTTATAAGTGAATTATTGAAAGGGAATGGTAATTCATTAATTAAGATTCAAGTATCTGCCATTATTTTAAATGAAGATAAAGATGAAGTATGTCTTATTAAGAAAAATGCACCTACATCAAGTGTGCATAATATCTGGATTCCTCCAGGTGGTCATGTAGATATTGGGGAAGACCTCTTGAAAGCTGTAAAGCGTGAAACAATTGAAGAAACAGGATTAGAAGTTGAAATATTAGCTTTGTCAAGTGTCGTTTCTTTTCAAATTCAAAAAGCTAGTCAAGCCATATGTTTCTTTTATCTGGTTGAGGCTAAAAATTGTGGTGAGATAACAATGTTAGAACCAGGAATGGATTGTAAGTGGTTTAATTTAGCAGATGTGATAAGTGGAAATATTACAAATTTAACAGACTACCATAAGTTGATTATTTCTAATTCAAAAAATACAAATACTTTATATTTAGATTTAGAAAAAAAGGGCCTTGATTACAAAATTTTAAATTCAAAGATCCTCTAAAATGTTTTAGTGTACTATAATTAAAATTATAGTCTTGGTAAAAATATAAGGAGTGAATATGCTGACCGCTATTATAAGAAGAAATTGGCAAATGTATGTAAGATATTTTCCTATAACTTTATTTTTTAATCGTATTTTAGATATTGGATTTGAACTTCTAGGACTCTGGTTAGTGTCTAATTTTTTATTTGATAATAAAATACAGGTAAATAACGTAATAGAGTATAGAGATTACTTTAGTTATGCTGCAATTGGGTTAATTTTTTATAATGTATCAATAGCTATTTTAATGAATGTAGGTCGAGCATTAATAACAGAAGTTAGAGAAGGTACCTTAGAAAGCACGTTAGTGTCACCGTATAGTATAGTGAAGTACTATTTTGGAATCTTTTTTGAACAATTAGGAAGGACTTTTCTTGAATTTCTTTCTTCGTATTCAATAGCGTTTTTTTTAGGTGCCAATTTGCAAAGTATTTCATTATTAAATTTAATTATTTGTTTTTTATATGTATCGTTGATTTCTTTCTCAATGGGAACCCTTTTATCAAATATCATGTTATGGTTTCGTGATACTTTCATAACCCAAAATACATTGTTTTTAATTATTTTTTTAGTCTCAGGGATTACCTTTCCAAAAGAATTGCTACCTAGTTTTTTGCAAAAAATTAGTAAAATGATTCCTTTATCTCATTCTCTTGATGCTATTAGAAACTTATTTTTTAATACTTCTCATTTCAATATATTTAATTTTAGTTTTTTACAAGGTATTTTAATTTCGGTAGTATATTTTATTGTAGGGCTTTTGGTGTATAAAAAAATTGAACAAAAGATAGTAAGTTATATTTCATATTGAGTTTAGGAGATAATTATGTTAAAAGCGGTTAATATATCAAAAAATTATACTTTTAAAAAAAGAACAGGCTTATTTCAGTATGAAAAGCAAATAAAAAAAGCTATAGTAAATGTAAACTTATCTTTACCAAAAGGAAAAATTATTGGAGTACTGGGAGAAAATGGTGCTGGTAAAACGACACTTATAAAAATGCTGACAACACTTTTAACGAATGATACGGGTATAATTTTAATTGATGGAGTAGATATCAATGAAAACTTAAAAAATACAAGGAAAAAAATTAATATTATTAGTGGGGGAGAGAAAAATTTATACTGGAGATTGACTGCAGTTGAAAATTTGATATATTTTGCATCCTTGTACGGAATTTCAAAGAGGGAAGCATTACCTAAAATAGAAAAACTGTTGATAGAATTAGGATTATGGGACAGTAAAGATATTCCTGTAGAAAAATACTCAAAGGGAATGAAACAGCGTTTACAGATTGCAAAGGGTCTAATAAATGATCCAGAGTATTTATTCCTAGATGAACCAACTCTTGGTTTAGACGTGAGTGTCGCTCATGAATTACGTAAAAAATTAAAGGAAATAGCGATTAAGAGGAATACGGGTATTTTATTAACTACACATTATATGGCTGAGGCAGAGGAACTCTGTGATTATATCTATTTTTTAAAGAAAGGAAAAATCATCATTTCTGGTACTAAAGACGAAGTTTTTGACAAATTAAAATTGTCCCCAGAGATACATATTACACTTGCACCTCAATTTCAATGGAATTCAATGGAGATTAAACGGTTGAGAGATTTATTCCCAGCATTAGAGTATAGGAAAGAAGAAAATCTTACATTGATAAAATTTTCGTTACTAAAATATAAAGTTCAAAGTGTAATAAAGACTATATATGAAAGTAATATAGATATTATTGAAATAAAACACACGGAGCCTTCACTAGAAGATGTAGTTCTGCATTTAGGGAGGAGATGAGTTGCTTTGTTTTTTAACATATTTAGGAGTGAAATTAGAAGAACCCTCTTCAATGATAGTACCAATATTTTTTATTTTTTTTCAATGATATTATGGCCAATTTTTTCGCTACTCCAAGTTTATTATAATATAGGAGCATTTCCGATTTCAGATTTAAAAATTTTGGACTTAAGTAATGAGGAGCAGCTATTTTATTTTATTTTTATAGGATACTGTACCTATATTATTTTTTCTAATGCTTTTCAGAGTGCTTGGAGACTGGGGGGAGAACGTTATCAGGGGACTCTAAGTCAGATTTTTATTGCTCCACTGAAAAAAATTCTATGGCTTTACGCCCGGACATTTTCATCGATTTTTAGTCAGTCATGGTTTTTTATGGTTATTTTTGTAATTGGTAATTTTGCTTATATAGATTTTTCATTAAAATCGATCTTTCATATTTTATTAGCAACCATTATTTTAATTACTTCATCATGGATTTGGACTAGCTTTTTGAGTAGTATTTGCATTGTTATGAGAGATGCTACTATAGTTTATGTATTATTAGAAGGCTCACAAAATACGTTTAGCGGTGCTAAAGTCCCTTTATCTATTTCTCCAAAATTGGTAAAATTTATTGGAAGTTTATTTCCAGTTAGCTATACTATTATTTATTTACGAGATATGCTTCTTTTCAATAAATTTTATAGTTTAAATTTTTATTTGCTCATCGGTATAAATATTGTTTGTTTTTTACTGACTAATATCATTTTAAGAATTGGTGAATCTCACATGAAGAAGCATGGAAGTTTTGATGTGGTTTAATTTGGTGTTAATAATGTTAGATATTGCAGAAGGGACATTACAATAGTGAGTAAATTATGGGGTAGATGTAGGTACAGGAAGTGAATTTAATGTTATTAAGGAAGTAACGTTTGATGATGCATTGCCTAAATTAATTGTTAAAGTTAGAGATTTTATTCGAACCCAGCTACGAGAGTTTCAGTATCTAGATAGTGATGGTAGATTTCAGATACTTCCAGAATATCCTGAATTTGCCTGGTTTGAAGGAATTGTAAATGCAGTAACCCACAGGAATTATTCAGTATACGGAGATCATATCAGGGTATTGATGTTTGATAATCGTTTAGAGATTCATAGCCCAGGAAAACTACCGAATATTGTAACTGTTGAGAATATAAGACATGAACGTTTTTCTAGAAATCCGCGTATAGCTCGTACCTTAACTGAATTTGGATGGGTCCGAGAAATGAATGAGGGAGTAAAACGAATCTATTCTGAAATGGAATCTGCTTTTCTCCATGAACCGTGTTACTCTGAACCAGGTAACAAAGTAGTTTTAACATTAGAAAACAGTATTACAAGTAGAACATTGAGAACACGTGATTCTTTGGAAAGTAAACTTAGAGATTATAGTGATTTAAGTGTTGATGAAAAACTATTGATACAGTATATGTACAATACAGCAGAACCTATGACAACTAAAAAAGTAGCAGAATTCTTAGGTAGGAGTGTTTCTTACTCGTCGAAATTATTGAAAACGTTGAGAGCCAAAGGCATTTTAACATGGTATGGGACAAGTACGAAAGATCGCAGTCAATACTATAAATTAGAAATGAAATAAAAACGAAGAAAAACGAAGAAAACATAGTTATTAATTCATGAAATTTATTTGCTTTATAGTTTTGCAATTTAGTTGTTTGTATGGGGATGTTATTTGTATTATACATCGTTTCACAACAAGTAAGGAAACGAAGAAAAACGAAGAAAAACGAAGAAAAATAAATCGTTGTTTCTCAACTACATAAGCTCCGAAAACTAAAAAGTGATAACCCTTTGATAACCTCTTGATTTTTAAAAGGATTATATATGTAAAAATTGAGGATTTATCTCTTAAGATTACTTGATTTTAGTGATAATTTACCATAAATA
Source organism: Streptococcus mitis (assembly GCF_002096925.1). Lineage (GTDB taxonomy): Bacteria > Bacillota > Bacilli > Lactobacillales > Streptococcaceae > Streptococcus > Streptococcus mitis_AF. The sequence continues at coordinate 16,759 of NZ_NCVN01000018.1, forward strand.
TCATGATGTAGAAAAAACTCAGACATAAAACGTTTGTTTTTCTCAGCTAGGTATTCTGAGAATATATGACGAAATTCATCTGAAAAACTATCATCAAGTGGTAGTGTTA
>NZ_NCVN01000026.1:0-15608 GCF_002096925.1 Streptococcus mitis
GTGCATTTTTCTATTTAACTCGGGAAGTAGCTCAGCTTGGTAGAGTACTTGGTTTGGGACCAAGGTGTCGCAGGTTCGAATCCTGTCTTCCCGATTGATTATCTGGGTACCTATGGTACCTTTTTATACTTAACAACTGTAGTGGGTTGAAGAAAAGCTAAGCTCGAGAAAGGACAAAATTCGTCCTTTCTTTTTTGATGTTCAGAGCGATAAAAATCCTTTTTTTGAAGTTTTCAAAGTTTCGAAAACCAAAGGGATTTCGTTTGATAAGTTTGATGAGATTATTGGTCGCTTCTAATTTGGCGTTTGAATAGGGTAGTTGAAGGGCATTGACAATCTTCTCTTTATCTTTGAGGAAGGTTTTAAAGACAGTCTGAAAAAGAGGATGAACCTGCTGCAGATTGTCCTCAATGAGTCCGAAAAATTTGTCAGGCTTCTTGTCCTGAAAGTGAAACAGCAAGAGTTGATAGATATGATAGTGGTGTTTCAAGTTCTCTGAATAGCACAAAAGCTTGTCTAGAATTTCTTTATTGGTTAAGTGCATGCGAAAAGTAGGACGATAAAAACGTTTATCGCTAAGTTTACGACTATCCTGTTGGATTAGTTTCCAGTAGCGTTTGATAGCCTTGTATTCATGAGATTTTCGTTCAAACTGATTCATGATTTGGACACGCACACGACTCATAGCACGGCTTAGATGTTGTACAATATGGAAACGATCTAGAACGATTTTAGCACACGGAAAAAGTTTTCTAGCCAAGTCATAGTAGGGACTAAACATATCCATAGTAATGATTTTCACTCGACATCGGACTGCCCTATCATATTTAAGAAAGTGATTTCGGATAATAGCTTGTGTTCGTCCCTCAAGAACAGTGATGATATTAAGATTATCAAAATCTTGCGCAATGAAACTCATCTTTCCCTTAGTGAAGGAATACTCGTCCCAGGACATAATCTGTGGAAGGCGAGAAAAATCATGTTTAAAGTGAAAGTCATTGAGCTTTCGAATGACAGTTGAAGTTGAAATGGCCAGCTGATGAGCAATATCGGTCATAGAAGTCTTTTCAATCAACTTTTGCGCAATTTTTTGGTTGATGATACGAGGGATTTGATGATTTTTCTTTACTAGAGAAGTCTCAGCGACCATCATTTTAGAGCACTGATAGCACTTAAAACGGCGCTTTTTCAGAAGAATTCTAGTAGGCATCCCAGTCGTTTCGAGGTAAGGAATTTTAGAAGTCTTTTGAAAGTCATATTTCTTCATTTGACTTCTGCAATCAGGGCAAGATGGGGCATCGTAGTCCAATTTAGCAATGATTTCTTTATGTGTGTCCCTATTAATAACATTCATAATTTGGATATTGGGGTCTTTAATGTCGAGTAGTTTTGTGATAAAATGTAATTGTTCCATATGATTCTTTCTAATGATAGTTTGGTCGCTTTTCATTATAGATGATATGGGACTTTTTTTCTACAACAAAATAGGCTCCATAATATCCATAGGGGATTTACCCACTACAAATATTATAGAGCCTTTTTAGTTAGAATTATGCTATACTATTTGAAAAGAATCCTGTTTAATGTTCAGGTTTCCTATTAAAAGAAGAAGTGGAGTTTGCTTATGAAAGCGATTATAACTGTTGTTGGTAAAGATAAATCTGGAATTGTTGCAGGTGTTTCTGGCAAAATTGCAGAATTAGGATTGAATATTGACGATATCTCTCAAACTGTTTTGGATGAATATTTTACGATGATGGCTGTCGTCTCAAGTGATGAAAAGCAGGATTTTACTTATCTGCGAAATGAGTTTGAAACTTTTGGGCAAACTTTGAATGTGAAAATCAATATTCAGAGTGCAGCGATTTTCGACGCTATGTATAATATCTAGGAGGTGCACATGGATATTAGACAAGTTACTGAAACCATTGCCATGATTGAGGAGCAAAACTTCGATATCAGAACCATTACCATGGGGATTTCTCTTTTGGACTGTATTGATCCAGATATCAATCGTGCTGCGGAGAAAATTTATCAAAAGATTACGAGCAAGGCAGCTAATTTAGTAGCTGTTGGCGATGAAATTGCGGCTGAGTTGGGGATTCCAATCGTTAATAAGCGTGTATCGGTGACTCCTATCTCTTTGATTGGGGCTGCGACAGATGCGACAGACTATGTGGTTCTGGCAAAAGCTCTTGATAAGGCTGCGAAAGAGATTGGTGTGGACTTTATCGGTGGCTTCTCTGCCTTGGTACAAAAGGGGTATCAAAAGGGAGATGAGATTCTCATCAATTCTATTCCTCGCGCCTTGGCTGAAACGGACAAGGTCTGCTCGTCAATCAATATCGGCTCAACCAAGTCTGGTATTAATATGACGGCTGTGGCAGATATGGGACGTGTTATCAAGGAAACGGCTAATCTATCAGATATGGGAGCGGCCAAGTTGGTTGTATTCGCTAATGCTGTTGAGGACAATCCATTTATGGCGGGTGCCTTCCATGGTGTTGGGGAAGCAGATGTTATCATCAATGTCGGAGTTTCTGGTCCTGGTGTGGTGAAACGTGCCTTGGAAAAAGTTCGTGGACAGAGCTTTGATGTAGTAGCCGAAACAGTTAAGAAAACTGCCTTTAAAATCACTCGTATCGGTCAATTGGTTGGTCAAATGGCCAGTGAGAAACTGGGTGTGGAGTTTGGTATTGTGGACTTGAGTTTGGCACCAACCCCTGCGGTTGGTGACTCTGTGGCACGCGTTCTTGAGGAGATGGGACTAGAAACAGTTGGAACGCACGGAACGACGGCTGCCTTGGCTCTCTTGAACGACCAAGTTAAGAAAGGCGGAGTGATGGCCTGTAACCAAGTCGGTGGTTTGTCTGGTGCCTTTATCCCTGTTTCAGAGGATGAAGGAATGATTGCTGCAGTGCAAAATGGCTCTCTTAATCTGGAAAAACTAGAAGCTATGACGGCTATCTGTTCCGTTGGTTTGGATATGATTGCCATTCCGGAGGATACACCTGCTGAAACCATTGCGGCTATGATTGCAGATGAAGCTGCAATTGGTGTCATTAACATGAAAACAACGGCTGTTCGTATCATTCCAAAAGGAAAAGAAGGCGATATGATTGAGTTTGGTGGCCTGTTAGGAACTGCACCAGTTATGAAGGTCAATGGGGCTTCGTCTGTTGATTTTATCTCTCGTGGAGGACAAATCCCAGCACCAATTCATAGTTTTAAAAATTAAGAAAATAGGAGAAATTTTAAGTTCTATTTAAGGTTAGCTGTGTATACTATAATCATTAAATAAAGACCTCCTAATATTATTTGAAACAGATAACAAGTATTTAGTTTGAATTTGATTTTCATCTAATATCTTTATTTAATAGAACTCCTAAACTTTTTCATAATAATCTCCTGCAAAAGTCGCCTGTCTGGGTGGCTTTTGTTTTATCATCCATGATATAATAGAAGCAAACGGAGGACGGAAAATGGTAAAAGTACGATTGTATTTGGTACGTCATGGCAAGACTATGTTTAACACGATTGGTCGCGCGCAAGGTTGGAGCGATACTCCCTTAACAGCTGAAGGTGAACGAGGGATTCAAGAATTAGGAATCGGTTTGCGCGAATCTGGTCTACAGTTTGAGCGTGCTTATTCGAGTGATTCTGGGCGCACCATTCAGACAATGGGAATTATCCTTGATGAACTTGGCTTGCAGGGAAAAATCCCTTATCGCATGGACAAGCGTATCAGAGAATGGTGTTTCGGTAGTTTTGACGGAGCTTATGATGGTGATCTTTTCATGGGCATTATTCCTCGTATCTTTAATGTGGACCACGTTCACCAATTGTCTTATGCTGAACTAGCTGAGGGCTTGGTAGAGGTTGATACAGCTGGTTGGGCTGAAGGATGGGAAAAACTTAGTGGCCGAATCAAGGAAGGATTTGAAGCGATTGCCAAAGAAATGGAAGAACAAGGCGGTGGCAATGCTCTTGTCGTCAGCCACGGAATGACCATCGGAACCATTGTTTATCTGATTAATGGTATGCATCCGCATGGTCTAGATAATGGTAGCGTGACGATACTTGAATATGAGGACGGCCAGTTTAGCGTAGAAGTTGTCGGCGACCGTAGTTACCGAGAACTAGGACGTGAGAAGATGCTAGAGAAAAATAATTGATAGAAGTTAGCTCCAAATGCTGACCTGACACATAGCAGTTTAGTTAAATGGGTTAATATTAGCGAGCCAAGTCGTTTGGCTCGCTTTTTTCGTTGTTTAGTTTTCCGATGAAATTATAGTAAATATCAATCTGAATAATACGATTACGTTTCGTACCAGTTGGTTTATGAATCACAATTTTATCAATCAGTTCATTCACTATCTCAACGGTTAGTTCTGGTAGCTCTGTATATTTGGAAATTCTTGCCATAAACTTGGAGATATTCAAACTATCTTCTTGTTGTTTGGTGAGTTTTTCGGTTAAGTCAGAAATGGAAGTTTGAAGTTGTTTCTGTTCTTCTTCATAGCTCTGACTTAGCTTCACAAAGCGTTCATCTGAAATTTTACCAAGTAGATTATCTTCATAAAGCTTCTGAATAATGGTGTCAATCTCTTTAGAACGGTGTTCATCTTTTTGGAGTTGCTGGCGCTGATGTTTGTTGTCTTTATTAAATTGAGCTTGACTTTGTTGCTCCAACTTTTTCAAAAAGGCTTCTTGGTTGAAGTGGACTTCCTGAATGGTTTGGCGGAGCTTGTCACTTATAATCTCAATCAGGGCGGATTTTTGAATGTAGTGGGGATTTTCGCAACCATCAATTGGCTTGCGATATCCAGAACACTTGTAGTGGTCGTGGTTAAGTCCGTTTTTCTCTTGTGGGCAAAAATAATGTTTTCGCCCACAAGTTCCACAAAAAACTAATCCAGCAAACAAGTTTTCGTGACCAGCCCGATTTTTATACCGTTGATTAGACCGCTTATGACTCCTCATCTTCTGAACAATATCAAAAGTTTCTTGGTCAATTATCGCTTCATGAGTATTTTTGAAAATTAACCAACCTTCCTTTGGATTATCCACCTTACGCTTATCTTTGTAAGATTTTGTCCGAGTTCGAAGATTGACAGTATGCCCAAGATACTCTTCACGCCCTAAGATAGCGCTTAGGGTTTCTCGCGTCCAAAAATACGGCAGAGTTTCCACATTTGGGCTGGAAGAAATAGACTTCAAACCAATTTCGATTCGGTGGCGGTCTGGTTTAAAAATTTTGTCATTTTCTAACCCTTTAGCAATCTCCGAAAAGCTTTTTCCGCTTTTCGCTTCTTGAAAAATCCGTTTCACAACTTCGCTGGCAACTGGGTCAATAATCCAATTTTTAGGGTTGTTTGAATCTTTGAGATAGCCGTAAGGTGGGTTAGTAGTCACTCGCTCACCAGCTTTGGCTTTAGCTTGAACCACCGCCCGAATCTTCTTGCTGGTATCTGCCGCATACATTTCGTCCATTAAACTCTTAATTGGTAGGAAAATTGAGTTAGTTTCATTAGGCTTATTTGAATCTACGCCATCATTTAGGGCGATAAAGCGAACATCAAAGCTAGGAAAAGTGATTTCCGTTAGTTGACCAACCTTGATATAAGACCGACCTAAACGGCTTAAATCCTTAACGATAAAGTTCGAAACTTGCCGATTTTCTACCAATCTAAGAGCTTCTGAAATTGCTGGACGGTCAAAATTTGTGCCACTGAAACCATCATCAACGAAAAGAACTGGATTTGGCAGTTTTTCTCTCGCTACCACATCAAGAAGAATATTCTTCTGATTAATAATTGAGTTACTATCTCCGTCCAGTCCATCGTCTTGACTCAAGCGACAATAAACCACTGTAATATCTGAAAGTTTTGAAGTATCTACTTGTCTATAATCTGAAATTGTCAAAGTTCTGTTCATGTGTTTTTCTCCTTTTGGAGTTCACACACCTTATACTTCTATTATACCATTTTTGCTACTGTTAAAGTAGTGATTTATCGCTTAAAATCAACCTTTCTAGGACATTTTCAAGATTGCGATTTCCAGTAAAACGGTGACGGATTAAGTAAGTCGTTCGACCAATTCGACAAATTTCATCGTCGGTGCGTGAAGCCTGTTTTGAGTCTCTATCTTGATTCTTCTGGTTCATTCAAAATTCCTCCCTTGATATAATCTGGGTATTCTTCAAGTGTTATTACAGTGAATAGTTCCCAAAAGCTATATAGTTCTTTTTGAATTGCTTTCGAAATCGCCAGCTTTCGCTTGTCATCTGGTACAACCCACAAAACATAGGGGAAAACTTCCTTTTGTCGTTGTTCAATACCTGACCGATAATATTCAATATATTTCTTACAAGTATTTACAATGCGTGCAAGACTTTCAGTGCTTCGGTCTATTTCCAGAAAATAATAGTCTTCGTAATCGTGATTAACTAACTCTAAATAAGCATCGGGCTTTAAAGTTCTGCCTATACCAGAAAGTTTTTGGTAGCTGCGCCAAGAGTTCGGCTCAAAGGAAAAAGTTTCAAGCGATAGCTTTTCTGAATCTCGAACAGTTTCTAGTGTCTCAACAAAGATTTCCGTAATTGCTAAAGTATGTTCAACGTGGTGCTGAGTTGGCTCGTATTTATTTTTATAGCGCAAAACAACAGTTTCATCTTGGTTTTTAAGGAATTTTAGTCCCTGAAAAGTAATTTGCCAAACATAAGAAGCAGAGCCACGGCGTATGCCACCAATTCGCCGTTTTAAGTGTGAAACTAATCCAGCTTTTTTCAGACTTTGAAGCGCAAAATTAGTTCGGCGAATTGCGGTGTCAGCTCTCACGCTACTAGCAAAAAATAATCTTGCTAATTGGTTGGTAGTCGCATATCTAGCTTGACTTAAAAAGTAAAGAATTTGCGTATCATTATCTATTTTGTAATTCCATTTCATCTGTTTTGTTCTCCATTAAAATTTAAAGGTGTGCTCCCGTAAAATGTGCTTAGTTACGGAGTAAGTCGTGTGAGTAAAAATTCTGAAAACCTTTATTTATCAGGGGTTGAAGAATTTTCTTCATCAACACGATTCGAAGAGCGATTGGAACACTTTCTGCGCCCTAAATCTGTTAATTTTTGGTTAGAATTTTCATTTTTTGAAGCAGATTTTTCAAAAATGTAGTTTTCGAATTGACTTTCAATTTCTGAAATATCTTGTCCGTATCGGCTCAAGCTATTCAAAAATGGTGCCCGAATATCTCTAATTTTTGGCTTAGGTGGGTAGGTTTTGCCAATAATCCAACGATAGGTGTTTGGTGAAATTTCTGTTCTGATATATATCCAAAATGGTGGTAAGCTATAAAAATCTTCTTTATTAATCTCCAGAGTATATTTTGCCATTTCGCGAGCTTCATCAAGATTTAAGCCAAAAACAATTTTATTCGCAACATTAGATTCAATTCCAGCTTTTAACTGGGGTGACATCTGGGCGAGATGCTGGAAGCCAATATTCCAGCCAACATTAAACTGACGAGATTGCGAAAGTGCTTCATCTAAGTTAGCGTTAGGGATTCCTAAGAAACTCGGTGTCTCATCGATATAGATAAAGACCGATTGGCGTTTACTTGGCTCAACCGAAGACTGGCGTAAAATTAGCATCCAGAGCATTGAAGTGATTAGGCTACCAATGAGCTTCGCAGATTCTGAACCAATTATCGCTTTATTTAGCGGAATCAATACTATTTTTCGGCTTTTGAAGATTTCTGCAAGACTAAAATTTGGATTAGTTTGCCCCAACATTGCCCGAAGTTGCGGACGAAGCAAAAACTGTCGGAATTTATTCAAAATGGGGTTTAACATCTGGTGACGTTGAGCTTCACTGAGTAGCTCAAACCAGTTCCAAAAACTTTCCAGCCCGATTGGGTCTTTTAACTCTCTTAATAGTTTATTTCGAAAGGACTGATTAATCAGCAGACTTGGTAACATCACTAAAGAAGTATTTGGAATGCGCGCCAAAGTTAAAAAACTGTGTGATAGAATATCCAGTGAGTAAATTCCAAAATGTTCAGGATAAAGTCCTTTAAATAGCTCCAGTAGATAATCTGCAATAACTTCTGGCTCAATACCATATTTAGTTAGTTCAAAAGGATTTATACCGACAATTCGCTTTGAAGTGGGTGAAATCACCACAATATCTTCATCGTGTTCAGTTGGTGCGCGCTCTAAAAGTTCATGAGTAAGTTGACCTTTGGCATCCACCACAACGACGCTATGATTTTTAGATTGTATATCTGATAAAATCAAGTGACTCATGGCGGTGGTTTTCCCACAACCTGTTGAACCGAGAAAAACGGCATGCTTTTTGCCAGCTTGAGCTGAAATTTGAATTGGTCTTGGTTGACTCTCAACCGTTTGCGCTAAACTTCGCTGAGTTTTTCGGTTAGCATTGTAGCCCAAAGGCAGCGCTACTAATTTAGGGTGAACATTTGGCACACCTGAAATATTTTCTTCCCCAATAGGTAAAAGCATGAAACAAGCTAAGTCTGAGACAGATAAACTATATGGAAAAGACCAGGAAGGTTGTGCTTGATTGAGTTTTTGGATAGCTAGTGGTTTTAATTCAATGGTTGCATTTGATTCCATCATACGAAAACTACTAAGTAGGCTGTAAAAAAATTCCTTTGTTCGCAAAATACTGCGAGATTGGACACCAAGGCGAATTTCACATTTAAAAGTAGATTGGTTTAATTTTTGTTTCATCAGCTTTTTAGAATTTTCGGAAAGCTCAGGAACATTATTTGTAATCACTTGATACCATTTAGCGGATAAATTCGGCAAATCTTTTGGTTGAGGGCGAGGCGGTGAGCCTGCACCAATAACCAACTGAATAACTACTATTTCATCTGGCTGAAGTATTTTTGAAATTGTAAGGCTTGAACGTATCATATTTTCTACAGAATCCGTTTTTAAAGCATAGTGAGATTCTTTGATATTCACTAACCGTGCAACCGAAAGTTTTTCACGCTTTGATGCTCTTGAAAACTGAATAGCTCGGTGTGATTGAATTAGTTGGCTGATATGTCGCTTGTCTTGTTCTTCTGTTCCTAACAGATAGCGCACGCGATTCTTAGATAATCGGATTTCAAAAACAATGCTTTTACGTCGAGTTAGACCGACCAGCTGACCAAGCAAACTTTTGACGTCTTCTTCAGAAAACGGACGTTGCCAGTTCCACTCGCTCCAAGATAGCGCTTCGAATTTTCTTTTCATCTCTACCTCCATTCTTTAGATTTGATAATCCGAAAGACGAACCAGCCAATGAAAACAACCACAGTCGCTAAAACTAAGAACCACCAAACTGCCAGAATTAGTTTCACCGCCCAGTTAATAAGCCAAGCACAGGCAACAAGTCCAAGAATATATGCCATTAGTTTTCTCATAGCTGGTCTCCTTTCTGCCTTCATTTATACAAGAAAATTGATAAAAAGTTAAATTTCACTGTCTTCAGTTTTTAGAGCGATTGGAATGAATTTTAAGCAATGAAACAGTAGTATATTTCAACATATTTTGACCATTTGTCTAGTCCAATCAAGGCTTTTATTTTCTTTCGAATTTTCTCAATTCGGATTTTGCAACCAAGAAAAGTTCATTGATTTCTTGTCGTTTTTCCAGAAATTCTGCCAGGGCAATTTCTTCTTCGCTACAGTATTTTTCATTTGCTTGTTTGGGTTTTTCTAACCAATTCCAAAGAAATATGGTAACGACGATAATTATAAAAGCTATAAAGTAGTCCATCATAAAGCTACCTCATTTCATCTTTTCAGTAGCGTAATATGTGAACGCTTTGAGAATATAATCTGTATATGCTTTAGCTTCTGGCGTATTTTTGAGTATTTCTGCCTGCGTGAGTGCCAGATTGCCCACTTTATATAAAATATCGCTAGCGAGAAGCTCCAAGGCTTGATTATCTGCCATCGCTTCACTCAGTGTTTTAGCCACTTCTAACTGATAGGGGCTAACAAGTTGAGAAAGTTCTACTTTTGAGGTCGATTTTTGAATATGATTCATGAGATTTCTCCTTTATTCTTTGATGAAGTGTGTGTCACAGTTATTAGCCAATAAACAAGCCCTCCTTTCTATACCACGCCTGAGCTCAGGTGTGGTATAATGTTGTTAGCTAACTGATGGTTCTATTATAGCCCCACACAAAGGCTATTTTGTTCCATTTTAATGCCAAAAAAATGCCATTTGCAAGGTCGCCTATGTTCACATTTTCGAAACTACTCTCTATTATCTTCAACCATTCCAAGTCCAAGAACTGGGCTGTGCCGAAAAAGGTTGCCGTAGGTATCACTAAGGCACTGTATGAGGATGCGTTGGGAAACATTGCCGATACCAGCTTTAACAAGCTTTATAGCGGAGCAAATCAAGGTCGAACTCTATATTATTTCATTAAAGACGATGAGATAAGGGGAGATGTTGCAAGTTACTTGTTTACGGTAGAAAAACGCCTGAAAAACGAAAACTACCGTGAAAGCAAGTTTGAACTCCACGGCACGATTGAAAAAATTTACCAGCTTTTGGAAACTTCCGCTAACTTTCCCAAAGATATTTACAGTGGTCTGAAATACTCTTTCGAACAGCATTACCAAACTCGACCTTATCTCTTTTTGGCGGAATGTCTCTATTACGCCCTTGCCAATGCTAAAGATAATCAGGTCAGCTACCATTCGCTGGAATTTCAAAAAGAGCAAGCAGTTTCGAATTTTCTGTTTGAAGACCTCGTCACAAACACCAGCGACCCCAACCCTCGAACGGTTCAAGCCCTTAATTTATTGAGCCAAGAAGATATCACACTTTTTCGAAAAATAGCACCGCTGACTTTTTATGACAATTCCTTTGATGAATTATCGGGTGAGTATGTCGAAGACCACCAGCTGATTTCGCACGAGGATTTTTTTGAGTTATATGAAACTTTTGGCGTCAAGGCGTTGGAGATTGCGAAGCTCCTTGAAGCTGGCTTGCTTTTGGGTGGTGGACGACATGAGGTTTTGGTGGAACAAGGCGAGTTGGCAGGCTTTCAAACCGATGAGAGAGTGCTGGTTTTTACCACTAAAGCCGAAGACTACGTTTTTAACTACCACGCCTTCCACCTAACCCAAACGGCGAAAACTTTGTTGGAATTATTGGAGACTGGATATAACCCAGAATTTTTGGTAAAGTTGGGTCAACATTTTCGAAAGGAATTATCAGAAACGCCTGTGCAGGTCGGCTTATATGATGTTGAGGCGATTGACGAGCTGGGGAGTTTGAAGGGGTTTGGGGAGGTGAAGAATCTGTTAAAATAAAGAAAATTCAGAAAATTATTGACAGAATAGAACTTTTGGTGTATAATGTTAAAGTTATTCAGTAGAAGACAACAAAAAACTGCAAGTATAGCTCAAGGGGATGAGATAGGGACTTGCAGTTTCATATAAATATTTCGTTATTCTATTGTTTAGGTTCTTTTCTATTTAGCACCATTCTGAGTGGTGCTTTTTATTTTTCGCTTTTGTTATACTATCTATTTTTTCTCTAAGAAATATGCTGCTTAATGTTGAATGCGACCAAGGTATTCTGCATAAGTCATTTTCACTTGTTGCTTTTCTCCCGTGCAAACATCAATAACGGTAACATTAACAATGTCTTGAGGATTTGGCTCTTTAGGTGATGAGTTTTGATTTTGGTTAGTTTGTATTGCTTTTATATTTTCAATCTCATGCTTTGTCTCAGATAAATCTTTTGAAATATTGTTACTTAAATCATTGTTATCTTGTGTAATACTTTTAAGTTCTTCAATCACTTTATCTGGATTTCCTGCAAGAGTATCTCCAAATTCTTTGACTTCTTTGGGAACGATTGCTATTTTATACGCTTCTAACTTATTTATACTATCATGAATAACATTTGGAGCGTTAACTAAATTAAAAGGTAAACAAATTATATTAAAACCAGTATAAACATAGGCAAAAATTTTTTTATTATCTTTTGGCATATTTGATTCCTCCATAAATTATTGTGAAATAAATTGTGGCGAAATTGGAAAATAGTCAAACAAGAACCCTGAAATAGAATAATTTTTATTTACAGTAATATTATACAAAGAAGTAGGAGATTTTTCAAAAGATTTCTTATTTTACTATTTATCGAGGTGTAATCTATAGTAAAATATTTCTCTGGGTCAACATTAACAGGAGAAGTTTTATTCTTTGAAAGAGCAAACACTTTTAGCTATTATATAAAGCAATGGGAAGAACAATTTGAAGTATTTGACCTGATTAATAATGGCGCAACAACAAATGAATACGTTTTTTTGTTGACTGTCTCTCGCACATTACAGAACAAAGGAACTGACTAAAATGGCAATTCTACCACATTGTAACCCCCCAAGCCCCACCCTAGTGGGTCTTTTTTATTTCGTTAATTTTTCTCTAAAATATAAGTACCTGCTACAATAGTAAAGAAAGGAGAAATTTTGACAAATCATCACAAGAACAAATTAGAAAATATCAAAACCATAACTATCGGATATGCTCGCGTTAGCTCAACAGATAACCGCCAAGAGTTGGGCTTATCCGTTCAAAAAGAAGCACTCGGTTTTTGCGACAAACTCTATATTGAAAAAGATTCTGGTGGAAATCAAGAGCGACCGAAGCTTGAGAAGGCGTTAAAATTAGCCAAAAATTATGCTAAACAAGGCGTTAAAACAAATTTTGTCGTATATAAATTGGATAGGCTTACAAGAAAGATGCTTCACCTCTCTGCTATTATTGAAGATTTAACCAAACATGGTATTCATCTTCAATCTATTCATGAAAATATTGAAACAGATTCTTTAACTGGAAAGTTCTTTTGTTTGATGTTGGGCTATGTGGCAGAATGGGAGCTTCAAGCGATTTCTGAACGTACTAAAGACGGACTCCGTAAAGCGAAAGAAAAAGGCGTGAAACTTGGCAACAAAGGAATAGCGAAAGATAAAGAAAAGCAAATTATTGCACAATACCAGCAAAAAGAAATGTCCGTTCGAAATATTGCGAATCAGCTGAACATTTCCACCGCAACTATTTATAATGTACTGAAGCGCAATGGTATTCAAATAAATAGAAGAAATCACCTATAATTGATTGACAAATCCTTAGAAAAATAGTACATTAAACCTATCAACAGTTTTAGCAAACGGTCGTTTGTTAAAACAATCAAAGTTATCAATAAAAATATTTAAAATGCTGATTTAATAAGGTTTTAGTTACCTTGTTGAATTGGCATTTTTATTTTTTCATTGTTTTAGTTGACGACCGTTAACTAAAACAAGCTCAACCCCTATTGTAGCAGGGATTTTTTGAGTGAAAAATAAAAAATGGAGGTTCTTTATGGGACTTAACGACTTAAAAGCCGACTTAGTTGAGGTAACAACCAAACTTTCGGTTTCTGATATTGGCGTGATTCTTCAAGAAATTTGTGCCGAGTGGAAAACAACCCCAGAAGCTATTCAGAGTAGTTCGGGGGCATTAGCTGATTTTGATGATAGAGCTGATATAGAAATCGCCATTAAAGGTAAAGCTGGCTTATTCTCTCCGCAATTTTATGCAGTTCAGGTTTATGTTTACCAACTTGAGAATGAATGTGGACTTCAGCTCATTGCTTTAGGTGATTCTGGATTTTCGAAAATGTGGTATGGTCTTAATGGTGCGATAAAAATGTCTGAAAGCATTAAACGCCGTGACGCCATTGTAGAACGAATTATGCAATATAGTTCAAGATAGAATAGAAAGAGGTTTAAAATGAGTACTCGTTTAAATCAAAAAGTAGTTCGTGGTGAATTGGTTGAGGTTATTGAAAGCTCAGGAGGTTTTCTTGGTGGAATTGAATATCAATTAGTCGTTGGTGGGAAGATTAAAGAACAATCCAAAGACCTTAGCTATATTCTTAGTGCCTTTGATAGATATTGGTAATTTATTAGAAAGAGTATCGATGAAGAGAAGGTTATTTTTCTCATTTATAATTTTACTGTCATGTATTATGCTTTTAGGTTGTAGTTCCCCTAAGAACTTCACAGGTAAATGGAAAACCGATATCTTCGACCAAGGAAGTGTTAGAGAAGATGGAGCAAAAATCGCAGGTAAAGCAACTGGACAAGCCGACCTTGCTTCAATTATCTCTAAATATATTCACTGGATGGAATGCTACTATGGAGATAAAAAAGGACGGAACTTTAACAATGGACAACGGCGAAACTTTCTCCGCCAAATGGCATCAAAAAGGCGACAAAATTGTAATTGAAGGAAAAAATATTTCCGGAATTGCAACCCTGTCCGATGACCAAAAGACTTTATATTTTGAAAATAAGCCATTAAATGATAATTCTGATAACCAGAATGGTTTTATGATTGGAGAAAATTCGTTAAAGTTTGAATTTAAAAAGGTAGAATAATGATGAAAAAATTAGGAATGGTGATTACATGTTTAGTGATGATTCTGTTACTTGTTTCTTGCGCAAATAAGAGAAAGGATTTAGTTTTATCGAATTTTCCAAGTATTCAGAATGAGCTAACCGAAAAAGACTTGCTTAAGGCGGTTGGAGCACCCCACGAGAAGTCCTCTTCTCTTAGTGATGTTACCCAGCTATATGAAAAACTACTAAAAATGGACTTATCTAGTAGTGAATCAATCCTGTCTCAGAAATCAAATTGGACTGTGGGAATAAATGGTATCATTACAGACTACTACGTTTACAAATTAAAAGACGGTAAGTCAGTGATTGTTTTTCTTAGTAAAGGAAAGGTCGTTGCAATTACAAGAAAAGGTATTGATTACGAGTAATGTAAAAGGTAGATTAATATGAAAAATAGCATTAAAATTCGGTTGGCAATTATAACAATAGCTATCATTGGGTTTCTATTTTATGGATTTAGAGATAATGGTTCGGTACTTTATTACGGGCAAAGCTATACAGCAGGTTCCGTATTTAAACCTGATTCGTATCTCTCAGCTGGACTATTTAAATCCGCAGGCAAAGAGATAAACAAACTGGTTTCGAAAAAGCGTGGAAGTAGCCTTACAGGTGTGATGGTCTCTGTTGTGGTTGGTGGAATTACTTTTTTCACACTTTGGCAAGATGACGATTTTAAAGATATTTTAGTAGAAGCAAGAAAACAAGGAGAAAATAATTACAATGGCTAATTTGGATAATTACTTGATTTTGGTTTTTATTGTAGTAACTGGAATTCTTATCGCTATTCAATTCGCAGGCGAGCGTTTTGCAGATTGGCTAACAGATTTAACCGAGCAATTCTTTTCGAAAAGTCTGGATAAGCACGAAGAAAAACGCAGAATGGAAAGAGAGGAAGATAAATAAGTTAAGGAGTTACGGTCTAGTTATATTGCCAGATAAAACTAAGATTATCTTCTCTTATTCAAATCTAAGGTATCTAATCCCAAAAATAATATTTATATTTGACGAATAATAGAAAAAAGACGGCTCATTTTGTACTGCACCCCAAAAGTTAGACAGAAAAAATCTAACTTTTGGGGTGTTTTATTATGAAATTGAGTTATGATGATAAAGTTCAGATCTATGAAC
>NZ_NCVN01000039.1:0-13997 GCF_002096925.1 Streptococcus mitis
ACTTGATGGATTCGGTCCAGTTTCATTCCCAAATAACTATTTGCAGGAAGTTTTGTACCAGATGGGATCTGAAGATCATAACGTCCTAGGCTATCAAATACTGGTGTTTCTTTGAAAGCATCAACATTAGTATCTGTTAATTCAGTATTTCCAGAACGTGTTTCAACAGAGAAATCTGCAATGCGCCACCAGAGATCGATAGCTTTGGTATTACGTACTCGGACATAACGAGCGTTAATAGTTCTTGTGACTTCCTTAGTTTGCTCACCTGTTAAACTATCCAATTCTTGCCATGTTTTTCCATCAGTAGAGTATTCAAGTACACCTGAAGTTAATTTATCTCCTGAACCTTGGCGAAGACGAACTTTTGTCACTGGCTTAACTTCACCCAGATCAAGTTGAGCCCAAGCATCAACTGGTGTAGTGTTGCTACCATCAGCATTTGCTATCATAGCTTCTGTATTATCTTTACCATCAGTAATTTGACTTGCTGATGTTCTCAATTTATAAACTAGATTTGAGCTGAGGCTAATTGTAGCAGTTTGTTGTTTACGAGCGTTCTCTACTGGACGATTTACTGCAATCTCGCGAACTGCAAACCAGGTGTCATCACGATCTTCTGTAGCAATCATACGTACTGCTTTAGCTTTGATATTAAGATTTTCAAACTGAACAAGTGACTCATTACCAACATATGCTGGTTCTTTCAAAGTTATCCAATTATCTTTTTCATCTTGATACTGAACTTCAGCTTTACTAAATGTATCACGAGGATTTGCTTGAGTTCCCATGGCGAAGGTCAAATTTTGAATGGCAACTGGCTTGTTGAACTTCATACCAATGTAGTCACCTGTCTTGATACTATTTGGTGATTTACTGAGGGCATGTGTTGCTAGGTCACCATCTGTTACTTCTGCCAGACCACCTTCGACACCTGTTCTATTAGTAATGAAATTACTAATGATTTGATCTGGATACAATACTTTTTGAACTTCAGAAGCAAGAACTTCTTTCAAGGAAAGGATGAATGGACGGATATGTTGTACACCCAACTCAGCCTTTTCAAGATGGTCTACATAATGGAAAGTATGAGTTTGAGACTGTTCGTATAATTTCAAACCTTTATAATAACTGTCCCAAAGTTTAGCTGCATCATTTGACGACATCGCTTCTGTTCCTGTAAGGAAGGCGTCTAAAGCTTTCATTTGATCAATTGTATTATCCAACCAATAGTGAATTTGGTTAACCATTTTTGGATCACCAGAAGCTTTATAAACTTCAGCTGCTTCTTTAATCTTGGTAAATTCTGCACGCAAGGCTACACGCTCTGCAGTTACATCCTGACCCGCTTTGAGCTTAGTCATGAAGTCTGTCAATTTTGGAGCTAATTCAACTGATTCTTCAAGTTTTACTACACGACCATCCATGTTTTGGTTGATCATGTGCTTACCGAGTTCGCGGAAAGCTGCTGATACCTTGCTATCTTCAAAATGACCATTTTCAACAAAGTTGAAGGCAATGTCATTGAGTTTCTTAGCTTCTTCTTCTGATTTCCACTGTTTCCATGTATATTGAGCTCCAGCAAAGAGGGCAATCTTAGATGGTTCAGACTGTTGCATTGGGTTCAACATGATACCGGATAGCAAGCTTGGATCTACATTCGGATGAAGGAATTTTTCACCACCACCTAGAATCAAGTGTTGTTTAGAGTTATCTGTAACTGGCCAGTTCACCCAAAGTGATACTGGACGATAAGTTTTACCACCTGCAGTTAGATTGTTCTTGAGAGTTGATAAGAAACCTTCAGAAACTTCACCCCAAATCTTACCACCCGTCAAGGTCATAGATGTTGAACTTGGGAGATTTTCATTTAGAGATTTCAACTCTGCTTCACGTCCATTACCCCAATACTGACCTGGAACAAAGATCATTTCTTTGCGAAGACCGCTATAAGTTCCTTGCATTTCTGTCAACCAGTTGGTCATATCCTGCATCAAGCGGTTGTAGCTATTATAGCCTCCAACTGGGCTTGGTGCATCATCGGCTAGAATACCAAATTCACGGACACCCACTTTCATCAACTGAGTAAATTTGGCCTTGATGGTTGCCAAATCTTCTTGGTAATGCGCTTCATTACCAAAGCGGATACGGTTGTTCATGAATGGATGAATGGTCCAGACATAGCGAGTTTTACTTTGATTTCCGACGCGAGCAAGTTCACGAATTTCAGCTAGTTTTTCTTCTGGGTATAGTTCACGCCATTTCTTGTTGTGATATGGATCATCTTTTGGTGCGAAGAAGTATTGGGTCAATTTCAAATCGCCACCAAAACGCATGAGTTCAGCACGATCTGCATTAGACCATGGATTTCCATAGTAACCTTCGATGAAACCACGGTTCTTGATTTCAGCGTAATCTTCCACTGTCACATTGCGTAGGACTGGCACTTGGCTTTCCTTGAGCATGTGTTTCAAGGTTGTCAAACCATAGAAGACTGCATCTGTATCTTTTCCGACGATGGAAATCGAGTTATCTTTGATGGTCAAGGCATAGGCATCAATCTTGTCAAATAGTCCTGCTGAAACCTTGGACATGTTTTGTTCTGCTTGTGAACCTTGTCCATGCACTCCAAGATAGATATTAGTTGCGCCAGCAACTGCTGATTTACTAGTAGTATAGGATACTTGATTGTCCTGCAAGACACTCTTCAAGCGGTTGCGAGTATAGATATCGAGTTGATCCCCCATTACTAGATTGACTTGCTTACGAAGAGCTGTGACTCCTTCTCCATAAGTCACTTTTTGTGGAGTTGGGAAGACCTTGTACTCTTTCTTGAGATAGTCTGCGCTCTTGCTGGCAGCTGCAATGCTGTCTTCGCTAGCTGGTTTACTTGCAGTGAATTGATCTGCCAATTCAACTGTTCCATCACCTGTTTGATCTACTTCTGGAGTTTCAGGTGTAGATGGTTGTTCTGGTTCTGGTGTTTCTTGTCCCTCTTTGATGGGTTTCAATAGATGAACTTCAGCTGCACTTGCAAAGCCCCCAACACCTGATAGAACTTTCAACTCAATCTTGTTGGTATGAACCGCCGCAAAGTTAACTGTTTTTTCTTGAGCGTTGTTGTCCCAGCTTCCTTCTGAAACCTTGACCATTTGGCCATCTTTTTGTGCGTAGATTTCGTAGCGAGTCACGACCCCATTTCCACCACCTGGACGTGGAAGATAAGTCAAACCATTGACTTTTTCTGCTTCTTTCAAGGTCATGGAAAGAGTGTACGGAGCAGTATCACCAGTCCATTTAGTATGCCAGAAGGTATTTGGATCATTGTCAAAGGCTTTTTCAACAGTGCCTTCAGTCGCTGTTCCTGGTGTTTCTTGACTAGTTGCAGAAACTGTGAAATGATTTGTTTGAATCAAACGAGGATTTACAAATGGTTTATCTGACAACTCTGCACTATGCAAGATTCCTTTGAAACCACCGATGCTTTCAAGCGGTAGTACCAAGCTATTGTAGGCAAAGCGAGGGTGAGCTGGATTTGCGATACGTTCAATCTTCTCACCATCCACATATAATTCCGTTGTTTGTGGTTTGGTCACGATAGAGATTTGATAACGTTTATTCTTTTCAAGTTTTTTCTTGAACTGGATATGGAACTGTTCAAATTGATAAGCAAGATAGCCGTCTTTATCAGCTAGATAGATACGGTTGTCTCCACTTGTTGAGAAGGTTTGTTCACCGTCTCCAGTGACAGTTACATCAAACTTCAAGACATGACTTGGACCAACATCACCAGCTAATCCTTCGATACTACTGTCTTTGTCAAATGCTAAGCCTTGATCAGATGCTTTTACTTTCTTACTTGCATAGTTTTTCACTGTTTCAGGATTGATAGTAAACAAATCACTTTGATCAATCGCTCTGTCAGGATTTGACTGTGGCGCATAAGGGCTCGCTGGTAGGATACGTTCTGCAAAGGTCGCAGCCGCACGGTCAGATCCCCAAGTGCGTTCTGCAGTTGTTTGCATGCTCTTAAAGAAGCGTTTAAAGATATCATAAGATGTCAAACCTGTCTCATGAAGATCAATATTGTCATTCCAAACTGCGTGACCACCTCCAAGGATGTTTGGATTAGAAGCTTCTAGTAGCGGGCCATGACCAGTTCTGAAATCGTTTGGTGTCCAACCATTGTATTGAGTTTCATAGTTAGCATAATCACCATAAGCAGCTTGACGATTATCTCCATTCGGAACGCTATATGTTGGGATATCTGTGATATTAATAATCTTAGCTCCCTGAGCAATAGCTTCTTTTGGTTGCTGCCAGCCAATACTCCAGATATCAACTTCTACATCTTTCCAATCAACCGCTGTTTTACCTCGTTTCGCACTGAGCGATCCCCAAATACGAGGTGTATATCCTTTTCCTTTAATGTATTTAATAAGGTCATTGACATAACGACGATAGCTTTCTCTGCTTCCGTAGTATTCATCTGTTCCGATATGAACAGTAGATACCCCATGAAGTGGTGCATCTGGACCATCAAGAAGTTTGTCATAAACTGATTTGACAAAAGCCAGCGTTTCATCGTATTTATTATCTAGATCGAGCATAGCTACGCGCTCTACGTTATGTTTACCTCTGTAATCGCTCAGGCTACCTTGATACATGAGGTCAGGGCGAACTTTGACAAATGACAGAGCATGACCTGGTGTGTCAATTTCTGGAACTAGATTGATATGCAAGGCCTTAGCAAGTTTAATCAGATTTTGCATCTCTTCTTTAGTATAGTACTCATCTGATGTTAATTTTTGACCATTCTTACCGACAATATCTGTCTCTACACGGAAACCTGTCTTAGCATGTTCTAGAACATACTTAAGCTCTTCTTCTTGTGTTAAGTTCTTACCTGCCAAGTGTTCCTTTAGGAAGATATAGTTATCGTTGAGGTGCAACTGCAAGTCGTTCATCTTGTAGTAAGCCATGTTGAGCATGATGTCTACAAGAGTGTCATAAGGAATAAATTTACGACCTGTATCTAGCATAAAGCCACGGTGGCTGAAGCTTGGGAAATCACGAATTTCTCCATTTTGGAGATTGCTTTCCCCCATTTGAAGAAGAGTACGAGTAGCATAGAAGGCACCTGTGTTCGTTGCAGCTTCGATGGTAATGACACCATCTTGGATAGTGATGCCATAACCTTCCTTACCATACCCCTTGTTTTCAACCTTCTTAAATTCGATTCTTTTCTGAGCTTGTTTATCACCTGCTGCAAGTTCTAAACCTCGACTAGCCAAATCTGATTGATAGAAAGTTGCTGCCTGATCAAAACCAGAATCTCCTGTCGCAAGGACAGTATCTGACGTGATAGACGATTGTCCTTCTTTTCCATACCATTGTTGAACAGCTGGAGCTACTTTAGGTTTAACTCCTACTCCTTCATCCTGATGGACACCCTTGATTAGAACTTCAAACTCCTTAGTAAAAGTATGAGAATCTTGGACTTGCTCCACCATAACTTTCACTCGTTGATCAGTCAGAGGTTTATAGATATGATTTTGAAGATCGATAACACCTTGCTTATTGCTTCCGATGAGGCTAACTTTTCCTGGTAAAGATGGAAGTACTAAAGATTGTCCATCCTTAGCGACTGTCAATTCCGTAACTTGGCGAATATCTGTCACTTTAGTTGGATCAGGGATATTTGAATAAGCCCGAATTTCTTGAATCCCAGCGTTTCTCCAGCCCATTGTACCCGCTTGATAGTCATTGATTTCTAACTTGAGATATTTAGCTTGAATACTATTGGCTAAGTCAACTTTCTCATCTAAAACAGGTTCTCCAGTCTTGGTATGAGCTAGCTTCCATTGTTTTTCTCCACTAGCATTTACATCATCTTGACCTGCATAGTAGAGGCTCCAAGATTTGATATTTGGATCATTTTGACCATTGCGAACGCGACGATCCCAATCAATTTCCACATGTCTAATAAGTGTAGTCTTGGGAAGAGTTAATTCGAAAGTTGGTTTGTTAATATTTGGATTTGTTGCCCAA
This sequence comes from Streptococcus mitis, assembly GCF_002096925.1. GTDB lineage: Bacteria > Bacillota > Bacilli > Lactobacillales > Streptococcaceae > Streptococcus > Streptococcus mitis_AF. Next base: position 6,052 of record NZ_NCVN01000039.1, read on the forward strand.
CGAGTATCAGGATCCCCATCTACTGCCTTGTCAGCAGTAAAAGGAGTTCCAGTTTCTGAGTCGTTTGCTTGGACAGTGACACCTTCTAAGTGGTTACGATCTTCTCTATCTTCAATTTGATTTTCAACTGGTTTGATTGTAGGTGTAGCTGGTTCTACAGGTTTAGAATCTGCTTTTGGTGTTTCAATCGGCTTCAGAGTCTCAGCTGGTTTGGGAGCTGTTGGAGTTGTTGCTGGGCTTGTTTCTTCAGTTGCTGCAGTATTTTCATGATTTTCTTCATGTCCTGCATCTGCCGTTGCTTCTGATTCAGCTTTCTTTAAAACAGCTGCTAAATCGTCCGGCAACTTATCTAGGGGCTGAGCTTGTGTGATAGTTCCTTCTTTCTCAGGTGTTCCAACTGTCTCAGCAGCCTGCACTACATTTGCACCAAAGATACTAGCACCGATCATTACAGAGGCTGCACCAATTGCAAATTTTCGAATACTATAGTGACAGCGTCTTTCAAAAAAATGTCTATCCATCTTTATCCTATTCCTTTCATCCACTTATTACAGTAAGCGGTCTCATTTCCAATTTAAAAATGGAGAGAACCTAGAGGTTCTCTCCAACTAAGTTATTTCTGTCTAAATTCTAGTTCCAGTAAACTCTAAAATCCAGTCTTCTTTAATTTTCTTTACGTTTTGTTGCAAGTACAGCAGCTGATAAGGCAAGACCGACGCTAGCTAGGAAGATAGCTGTATCAGATTGGCTTTCTCCTGTTTCCGGCAATCTCTTCTGATCTTCTGTTGAAACTGAAGTTTTAGATTCTGTAAGTTTTCCTTGGCCCAATTGACTAATCTGATACTCAGGTTTTTCAATAGTTGGTGCTGCTTGATCACCTGCTGTAGCCAATAGTCCTGTGTAGGCTGGCTTTTCGTTTACCAAAGCTTCTACCGCATTGACACCTCCCTTAAATTCAGGAACTTCAAGAACTGGAGGTTGCTCTTCGCCCTTGCTGCTTGTAGGAGCGTCTGGTTTAGCAGCCTTATCTTGTAATTGATTGAGATAATCTGCAAAGTATTTCACCATTCTTTCCGTCAAGAGATGGTTATCCGTCGCATATTTCATGCTCGCCTGAACTCCAGCCACTTCCTCTTGATTTTCTTTGTCTGTCAATTTTTGAGCCTTAGCTAAAGCTGCTTCATATCCTGACAAGTCAAGCGGTGTCTCTGCTACCTGTGGACGGGTAAAGATGAGTTCCGCTGCAGATTGGTATTTATCTCCACCGTCTCCGTAAGTCTTTGTTCCCGTAAGGACGATTTTCTTAGCCTTGATTGTCTTACCAAAGTTAATGTCTTTTGGCTTATTGTTATCAGGCCAGTCCGTCGCAGTGAAAGTGTGCTCCTTGCCAGACTCATCTGTTACAACGAGTTTCACATCTCTCAAGTTACCATTTGAACCTGAACCACGTGGAACATAGCGAAGTCCTGTGATTTCAGTTGGTTCTTTCAAGACCATGGTTGCAAACTTGCCTACGTCTCCACCATTCCAAGATGTATGCCATAGGCTAGATAGATTTCCATCAAAGGCATTCTCAAGACCTTCACCTGGTTGGGCAGGCGCATCCAAACTTTCAAAGTCTTCTGCTACCAAGGCTGTTTTCTTTTGAACCAAGGCATTCTTCAAGGCTTCAATCTTGGCAATCTCTGCACGTGCTTCTTCGACACTGATATCATCATCTGCTTGACTGAGGTTAAAGACAGCTTCCTTCAAGGCATCCATAGATTCCTTAGTATAGTTAGTCATAGCAACTGTTGGCAAGTAATTCTTCAGAGCATTTTCTGTCAACATCTTACCAGTTAACGTGATTTCCTCGATTTGAAGTTTATCCATGATGAAGTCATTGTAACCACGGAAGTTCGCATTTCCACCAGAATCTCCACGAGTATTGCTTGCGTTACCAGTTGAGTAGATACCCACCCAAGTATCGCCTGTTTCTGCACCTGTTACGAGGAAGGTTACCTTCTTAGCTTTCTTAGAATCTGTCCAAGTATTTGGCAATTCATGCATTTCCAAATTACTTGCTTGATTACCACGACGACCTGACTGGAATTCTCCCTTACCAACTACAAAGGCATAGGTATTGTCAGAGCCTACTTCGTATTCAAAGGTTACACGATAAGTCTTACCAGCTTCAAAACGGAAGTTTTGAGGGATTGTTTGGTAAACCAAGTTACGACGGCTCACTAGTCCATTTGTCTTCAATGACCAATTGCCTTCGATAACATCATCGACTTTCTTACCATTCCAATCACGTTGTGTATATGGATCATGTTTTTCAGATAAGTGAGTGCGATTATCCTCCACTCCTTCGATACCACCAATTACAAATGGGAAGATACCTTGAGCAACATTTTCGAAGTCTTGTTTAAATGTTCCTTTACCTGTATCATGATTATCTCCGTACATACTTGAATTGTTTTCAAAGGTACGAATTTCATCAAAGTAAGTTGCTTCATCACCAGCTTCACGACTCAAAGTAAGAGTGACATTTGATACATCTGAACCTGTTGTAAAGAAGGCATACATGTTTTGGAAGTAACTTGTATCGTCAACTGTAGCATTGTCACGACGAGTATTATGAGCATAGGCCTTAACATAGTTAAGAGCTAGTGACTTATTGGTATAGCTAGTCACTTCTTTTTCACCAGTATTCACTGTGATACTTGCTTTAGCATTACTGCGGTTATCAACACCGACATAAACAGCATACTTAGTATTTGGTTTCAAACCAGTCAGTTTCTGAGTAAGGCTCACTGTGCTCTTATTACCTTGGATACGAAGCATTTCATTTGCGCCTTGTGATTTGACAATTTCTGCCTTAGAAGCATCACCAGAAATAGTCCAGTGTTTCAAAGTTCCACTGTTAAATCCTTGGTCATAGATATGCATACCCTCACTCCATGACATTTCAGGATTGGTTTGTTTTGAACGGTAGAGAACATATGGTTGATTTGCAGTAAGGTCAAGGGTAATCTTACCATCTTTCACAGCTACTTCCTGTTCTTCAGTCTTACCTTGGTCAGTTAGCTTATAAAGGTAAACCTTGCTTTTTGCCCAATCACTAGGAAGTGTCCAAGTTGTTGCACCAGCTTGCGTATTGAAGTAGTACATTTTTTCCTTATCAGCAGGAAGTTTCTTACCATTTGCATCCCAGTTCCAAGGAGTCAAGTAAGCTGAACCATCTTGAATGACACGTCCATTGAGAGTCACTGTACGTTCACGGTATTGCGGGCTATTGACATCATTTGACTTACGAGTCACAACAACTTTGTTATTATCAGCATCTACCAATTCCACTCGCATTTCTGGAGTCCATTTATAGGTGCTACCGTTATCAGACATAGTGACTGGTGTACCATTTTCCCACTTGCTTACAGCAAAGTGTTGGAAATACTTGGTCATGACGTCATGAGCAAACAAGTTAGTTACATAGCCATTGTAGTCACTTCTTCCTTGCCAACCTTCAAAGTCTTTCATGCTGTAACCACCTAGAAGTGGATAGTTGGCTGCACCACCGTAACTTCTGTAATCCCCAACCCAAGAATCTTTTTGGTGGTTACGGATAAAGCGCGTAATGGCACTGTTGATACCTTTATTAGTATAGCCACCATAGGTCAAGTCAGCTGCCCAGTGTTGGAATGTCGAGTCGTATTCACCACCATGACCCCACTCGATCGCAAAGCGCCAGCCTTGTTTGTTAATTTCTTTAGCAAGAACGTGGGTAGCCCAGGCACCATTATCACCTGATTGACCATTGCCCCAAACGTCCACATAGATAAAGTCAAGACCTTCACCAAGTTTGTTTTTCAATTCTTCCCAACGAGCTAAGCGACCATGCGCCAAATCATAAGCAGCATCAATGTTAATACCTTGATCTAGCCAGTTCCAACCATAGCTGTAGCTTCCATCTGGATTCTTACGAAGAATATTTTCGTTAAAGTATTTAGACTCAGGATAAGTTTCAGAAGCGTTGACGTGGATACCTAGATGAGCTCCATATTTCTTCGCTTTCTCAATCAAAGCCTTGAAGTCTTCGACACCACCAATGCGTTTACCAATATCAGCATAGTTCAAGTGACCAGAGTCATGACCTTCACTACCATAACCTTTAAGGAGAACACCTTGTCCAAGACCATCTGTATGGAGATTGATCTTCTTGATACCATCCAAGGTCATAAGGAATGGGTTTTGTGCTTGAGAACCAAAGTTCATCGCGATACGATATGCTGTGATATCCTTAACTTTTTCCCAACCTTGAGGGTTGTTCATGATACTACGATAAGCAATGGCTCCATCCTGCCAGTCGACTTTACTATCCGCATTGGCATCTTCAGTGATCACAACCTTGGCACTTGGAAGTTCCTTAGTATATTCTGGGAAAACAATACCCTTATATGCTTTTTCCCATTGCCATTCAGAGCTTTGAATTCCCACATAGTTTGTATTTCCAATAGTTTGTTTGAATGCTGTCAAACGAGTCCAGTCATTCGAACCGCCACCGTAGCTGTTTTGAGAATTGCTCCAGACACCTGCAGCAAGCTTATCTGTAGAAACAAAACCATACATGTAACCCTTAGCCAAATCTTTCATTGGATTGGTTACAGCAATATGATCATCTCCACTGATATGAGTGTTGTTTGACATTGTTGCCCCATCAAACTTAGCCCCAGCTTGGTCGCTTGAAACCGACACAAGTGAGTTCCCTAAGAAATTGATAGAGGAGAGAAGTTTTCTTTCATCATCAATCTTCTGACCTGGAGTAACTTGGTTGTGGTTGACAATCTTGGTTACATCAAAGTGCAATTGATTGTCCACAACTTGCAAACGTACGGTCATATCTGAATTGATGAAATTCTTCTCATCACGAAGCTTCATCAAGTACTCTGCAGTAGTATCATTGATCTTCTTATAGGTGACTTCAGGTGTAATTTCGTGATTGTTTACTAAGATTTTCTTAAGTTGTTGAACCTGTCCAGGTAAAGTATGCCCATTCAGCGTATATTCCTTGACACGTGGAAAAGCTTGGTCAATCACTGCTTTTAGGACTTTAGACTGGATGGTATCATAAGTCACTTCACTATCATCTACCACCGCACCAGTTTCTTTTTCAGCAGTAGCTTCAGTAGCTTGAACTCCGTCTTGATTGTCAGTCTTAATATTTACAACTGTCTTTTCAGTACCATATGTACCAGCTTTAAGTAAGATTTTCTTTTCATTTTTAAGATTTTCATTAACAGCAGCTGGCAAAGTAACCGTATCAAAAAGTTTTACATCATTATTTGTTGCATTCAGCTGACCATCTGATTTTAAACTAATAGTCAGATGATTCACTGAGCCATTTACTGGAGCTGCAACACGACCACCCTGATACCATGTGCTATTACCTGGTGTCTTGTATTCCCAGAACCAACCTGATTTATCATATCCAACAAAGACATTATTGTTTGTATCTTTAAATTTCAAGAAGACACCAAAACGTGATTTGCCTGTTTCAGATTCTTCTTTGAAAGTAAGATCTACATTCGCATTACCGTTTGCATCCACAGTCAATCCTTGTTTTTCAAACAAGGCTGGTTTGCTGGCATTGTCATTTTGATCTGTTGAAGACAACTTATTGTATCGAACACCATTTTCCTCACGAATGGCTACAGTCCCTTGCTGTTCTTTTCTTGCTACAGTTTGCCATTCAGGAGTGACTTCCTTTGGTGTCTCTGGCTTATCTGTCGCTGGTTTTTCTTCTTTCGGCTTATCTGCTTTTGGCTTTTCTTCAACTGGTTTTTCAGTTTCCTCTAAATTCGCTGGTTTTGAACTAGAGATTCCCTTAATATGATCTTGGATCCATTTTAATTGAGCTGGAGAGAAAAGGATTCCTCCACTACGGACTCCAACCACACCATTTTGATGAACCCCAATCAATTTACCATCCGTGTCAAAGATACCGCCACCGCTAGCACCTGGTTGTCCACCTTGGTAACCAACTCCTTGGACTCCTTCACCATAAGATTCAGCAAAATCCACAGCAGTGTTAATAACTGGCGCCAACTTACCAGCAGGATAGCCAAACATATTGACTTTATCCCCAACTTTCTTAACAACTGGCTTTTCAGTAACTTCTACAGGAGCATTTTCAAGAACTGTACGCAATCTTACAAGAGCTAAATCATTCTTATAACCCTTTAGATAGCCATCTCGATCCCAGTGAATCACATCTTTTTTACTAAATTTTACATCATCTAAACCAGGGTAAGAGATACTAAAAATATCGCCATCCCCTTTGTCATTATCCACAACCTTACGGATATTTCCATCTTGTTGATCCTTGATAAAATTATGAGAAACAGTCAAAACAAGATCCTTGCCAATGACAATACCACTACCTTCTCCTGATGGAGTCTTAATCTTAACAGTAGCGCCATAGTTCAACTCTCCATTTTTTGTTTTGGCAACATCGTCAGGAACTAGACTGCCAGTATCTTGTGCTAATTGTTCTTTATTTACCTCTTTGCCATTATCAGTAGCTTTTTCAAGTTTGCCTTCCAATTCTTTCGGCAATTTCTCAGTAGTTTCTTTGTTTTTCTTTTCAAGAGCTAATAACTCTTCTTCAGTTTTTGGTCCATCTGTTGTTTCAGCAGAACCTGGATTTGCTACTGCAGCTTCCTTATCGAACTCTCGCCCATTATCGCTCGCTTTTTTATCCAAATCAGCCAGTTCACTTGGCAAATTATCTGTTGAGCCAACTGTTGGTGTGTTAGCCATTACTGGAGCAGTAGCAAAAAAACTAGCCCCAATCATAACTGAAGCAGCACCTAGTGCAAATTTACGAATACTGTATGTACAACGTTTTTCAAACAATCCTTTATCCATTAAGTCCTAAATCCTTTCACTATATACGTAAGCGTTTACATCTGCTGTTCAAAAAAATACTCCTTTCTGTCTAAAAAGTGTAACACTTACATCATTAAATAAAAAATAATTACACTTTTAATATAACAAATATTGGCAGATAAAGCAATAGGAAAGCTAGGAAAATTGCTAATTTTTTCTTAATTTTGGCAAAACCATGCTCTGAGATATAGGGGGAAATTGTCACAAAATAAAAAGAGTCTGGAACAATAGTCCCTTATCTCCAAAAAAAGAACCTGAGACAAAATAGTTCTCAGCCACAAAAAAGCTAGAGATTTCCAATTGCGGAACTCTAGCTTTTTAATTTTGAGTTGTTCTCTAACTTTTTAGTCAGTCAATTCCACACAGAAAGCATCCCATGGAGCCAAGATTTGTTTTTCAAAAACTTCTTGAACCGCGGTGTTTTCAATCAAGACCGATTTGACGTTTCCTTCTACGGTCAAGTCTTGCTCTTCATTGGACAAGTTAGCCACAACTAGGAAACGACGGTCCCCATCTTTACGGATATAGGCGAAGACCTTGTCAGTTGTTTCCAAGAGTTCAAAGTCAGCTAAAATCAGCCAGCTATTTTCCTTACGGATTTGAACCAGTTTCTGATAGGTATAGAAAATAGAATCTGGATTTGCCAGCGCTTCTTGAACATTAATTGCTTGATAGTTTGGATTGACTGCCAACCAAGGCTGACCTGTTGAGAAACCAGCATTTTTGCTCTCGTCCCATTGCATAGGGGTACGGGCATTGTCACGTCCAATGACACGGATACTGTCCATGATTTCTTCCATCGGAACGCCTTTTTCAAGAGCCTCACGCGCATAGTTGAGGGATTCAATATCTTCTACTTGGTCCAGTGTTTCAAACGGATAGTTGGTCATCCCAATTTCCTCACCTTGGTAGATATAAGGAGTCCCTCTCATGAGATGAAGCAAGATGGCAAAGGCTTTGGCAGATTTTTCGCGGTATTCTTGGTCATTTCCCCAGATTGAGACGATACGAGGAAGGTC
>NZ_NCVN01000024.1:0-13662 GCF_002096925.1 Streptococcus mitis
ATAAAGGCTTGTTTGGGTTACAAGAGATGTAATCTGAGAGGGAAGCGTCAAGTGAGAATTGACATGGGATTGATACTTATGGCCAATAACCTCCTAAAATACAATAAGAGAACGACTCAAAATTAAAAAGCTAGAGTTCCGCTATTGGAAATCTCTAGCTTCTTTGTGGCTGAGAACTATTTTGTCTCAGGTTATGGTAATTTGGGTTTATAGCCCTGGGACAAACTACCCGTTAGACGGGTGGTCATGATTGATAGATATAGTTTTTCTTTTTGAAATGGAATTTTTTTACAAAAAATATTGGTTATTTTGTTTATTTATGCTATAATAGGAACAATTATTTTTAGGAGGTGCAGTATGTCTTATTTGTTTGAGATATTACCGAGTTTATTGAGCGGTGCAAGCATGACTTTGCAGGTTTTTGCACTGGTCTTGATTTTTTCTATTCCCTTGGGCGTTTTGATTGCCTTTGCCTTGCAAGTCCATTGGAATCTCCTCCATCATCTGATTAATATTTATATTTGGATTATGCGAGGCACACCCTTGCTCTTGCAATTAATCTTTATCTATTATGTGCTGCCAAGTATTGGGATTCGTTTGGACCGTCTTCCTGCGGCTATCATTGCCTTTGTGTTGAATTATGCGGCTTACTTTGCTGAAATCTTTCGTGGGGGAATTGATACCATTCCTAAAGGTCAATATGAGGCTGCTAAGGTCTTGAAGTTCAGTCCTTTTGCCACAGTACGCTATATTATCTTGCCCCAAGTGACCAAGATTGTTCTTCCGAGTGTCTTTAATGAAGTCATGAGTTTGGTCAAGGATACCTCTCTGGTCTATGCTCTGGGTATTTCTGACCTTATCTTGGCTAGTCGCACAGCTGCAAACCGTGATGCTAGTCTGGTTCCAATGTTTTTGGCAGGAGTCATTTACTTGATTTTGATTGGTATTGTGACCATTCTTGCCAAAAAAGTTGAGAAGAAGTACAGTTACTATAGATAGGAGGCTGCCATGTTAGAATTACGAAATATCAATAAAGGCTTTGGTGAAAAGCAAATTTTATCTAATTTCAGTCTAAAAATTCCTGAAAAGCAAATCCTGGCTATCGTAGGACCTTCTGGTGGAGGTAAGACAACCCTCTTACGTATGCTTGCAGGTCTGGAAACCATTGATTCAGGCCAAATCTTTTATAATGGAGAACCTTTAGAACTGGATGAACTGGAGAAGCGGAATCTACTGGGATTTGTATTTCAAGATTTTCAACTGTTCTCTCATTTATCCGTTCTAGACAATTTGACCTTATCTCCTGTAAAAACCATGGGAATGAAGCAGGATGAGGCTGAGCAGAAGGCGCGAGGTCTTTTGGAACAATTAGGACTGGCAGGACATGCAGATGCCTATCCATTTTCACTATCAGGTGGACAAAAGCAGCGGGTGGCCTTGGCGCGTGCTATGATGATTGACCCAGAAATCATTGGCTACGATGAACCAACTTCGGCCCTAGATCCAGAATTACGCTTGGAAGTGGAAAAACTAATCTTGCAAAATAGGGAACTTGGGATGACGCAGATTGTGGTTACCCACGATTTACAATTCGCTGAAAATATCGCAGATCAGATTCTCAAGGTTGAGCCCAAGTAGGAGGTGCCAATGACTAATAAGAAAATTGCTTTAGTATTGGTTTCTATCCTGACTCTCTTTTTAACGGCTTGTACTCAGAAGGCTAGCGATCCAAAGCAGGATAACTGGGATAAATATCAAGAGCAGGGGACCATTACTATTGGTTTTGACAATACCTTTGTACCTATGGGATTTGAAGAAAAGAATGGACAGTATACAGGCTTTGATATTGACTTAGCACAAGCTGTCTCAGAAAAATTAGGTTTCAAGATTCAATTTCAGCCAATTGACTGGGATATGAAGGAGACGGAACTGCAAAATGGAACTATTGATGCCATCTGGAATGGCTATTCTGCCACTGATGAACGCCGAGAGAAGGTTGCCTTTAGCATTCCTTATATGGAAAATCAGCAAGTTCTGGTTGCGAAGAAAGGCCAGCAAATTCGTTCAGTAGAGGATATGAAGGATAAGACCTTGGGAGCCCAAGCCGGTTCCTCTGGTTATTTAGACTTTGAAGCCCAGCCAGATTTATTGAAAAATCGTGTCAAAGACCAGAAGGCCAATCAATACCAGAGTTTTAATGAGGCTTTGATCGATTTGAAGAATGACCGTATTGATGCCTTGTTGATTGACCGAGTGTATGCCAATTATTATCTTCAGTCTGAAGGAATATTAAATGACTATAATGTCTTTTCAGCTGGATTTGAGAGTGAATCTTTTGCTGTAGGTGTCAGACCTGCTGACAAAAGATTACTGCAAGCTTTAAATCAATCCTTTGTTGAACTACATCAAGAAGGGAAGTTCCAGGAAATCAGCCAAAAATGGTTTGGAGAAGATGTAGCAACCAAAGAAGTGAAAAGTAGAGATTGAGTTTTTACTCAGTCTTTTTTTGCATCAAAAAATCCTCTGGCAAGTACCAGAGGATAAGTGATTATTTCATTGTTGGGAAGAGCAATACGTCACGGATAGTAGTTGTATCAGTGAGGAGCATGCAGAGACGGTCGATACCGATTCCCAAACCACCTGTTGGTGGCATACCGTATTCAAGGGCCTCAATGTAGTCGTAGTCGATGCCTGTCGCTTCATCGTCACCAAGTTCTTTTGCTTTGGCTTGGGCTTCGAAACGGCTAAGTTGGTCGATTGGGTCGTTGAGCTCAGTAAAGGCATTACCGTACTCCTTAGTCATGATGAAGAGCTCGAAACGGTCAGTAAAGCGTTCGTCTTCAGGATTCTTCTTAGCAAGTGGAGATACAGCTACTGGATGTCCATAGACAAAGGTTGGTTGGATTAAGGTTTCTTCAACAAACTCTTCAAAGAAGGCATTGATGATGTGACCAACTTCAGTGTAGTGTTTCTCAACAGGAACTTTCTTCTCAGCAGCGATAGCTTTAGCTTCTTCCAAAGTCATGTCTTGCCAGAAATCTACCCCAGTAATTTCTTTGATAGCATCCACCATGTGAACACGTTTAAATGGTTCGTTGATCTTGATTTCAGTACCTTGATAGTCGACTGGACCATCACCTTTGACTGATTTAGCAGCGTGTTGGATAATACCTTCGGTCAAGTCCATGATGTCTTGGAAGTCTGCATAAGCTTGGTAAACTTCGATAGAAGTAAATTCAGGGTTATGAGTAGCATCCATTCCTTCGTTACGGAAGATACGGCCAATTTCATAGACGCGTTCCATACCACCGACGATAAGGCGTTTCAAGTGAAGCTCAGTCGCGATACGAAGTACCATGTCAATGTTTTGGGCATTGTGGTGGGTGATAAATGGACGGGCAGCAGCACCACCAGCCTCGTTGTGAAGAACAGGTGTTTCCACTTCAAGGAAACCTTTTTGATCAAGGTAACGACGAATTTCAGAGATGATTTTTGAACGAGTGACAAAGCGTTCAAAGCTTTCGCGATTAGAAATTAAGTCTAGGTAACGTTTCCGGTAAATTGTTTCAACGTCTGTCAAACCGTGGAATTTCTCAGGAAGTGGGCGAAGTGCTTTAGACAAGTGAGTGATGTGAGTAGCTTTGATAGAGAGTTCTCCCATATCTGTACGCATCACTTCACCTTCGACACCAAGGAAGTCACCAAGGTCTGCTTTTTTGAAGATTTCGTAGTTTTCTTCACCGACAGCATCCTTACGAACGTAGATTTGAATCTGCCCTTCGCGGTCTTGAAGGTGGGCAAAACCTACTTTACCTTTACCACGTTTGGTTACCAAGCGTCCTGCGATAGTAGCTGTTTCGTTTTTATCATGTAATTGTTCTTTATCGAGGTCAGCAAATTTATCTTTTAATTCTTGTGAATTTGCAGTGCGTTCAAAGCGTTTTCCGAAAGGATCGATTCCTTGTTCACGGAGTGCAGCCATTTTTTCACGGCGAACGATCTGCTGGTCATTTAGTTCTTCCATATGTTCTGTTGACATGGGATCCTCCTAGTTTTACTCAAAATTGAATACGATGAGTCATTTTTGCGATACTCCCATTTTATCATAAATAAGCAAGAAATTCACGGATAATCTTTCAAAACTAAAAAGAACTTGACGCTAAAATCAAGTTCTGTTATTGATAGGAAGTATCATTCCAAGTATCGAGAGTAAATGTTTCAAAATCATGGGTTTCTAGAATGGTCAGGCTGGCATTTGCTAGACCGCCATCTTTACGAAGAAGTGGTTCTTTATAACCTAGAAGAGTACGAAGACTGGCAGTAAGATTGGCACCGTGACCGACAATTAGAATACGCTCAGCTGGACTATCTTTTAATGATTTGATAAATTGGATAGTTCGTTGTGTTGTGCTATAGAGGGATTCGGCTCCAAACATTTGAGTGTCAAATTGAGCAAGATTAGATCGGAAAGCTTTGATTTGTTGCGGGTAAATAGATTCCAAGGTTGCAATTTTCAAACCTTCCAACTTCCCCAGCTGCCATTCACGGAGATTAGGGACACTTTCTAAAGGACAGGGTGTCTTGAGTTGACTTTGGATAATATCAGCAGATTTGACCGCTCGAGGTAAATCACTTGAATAAATCTGATTAAAAGGAATTTCCTTGAGATACTGGCCAAGTCGTTTTAGGGTGTCAATGGATTCAGGAAGAAGGGGAGAATCTCCACTAGCACCTTGAAAGCGACCTTCCTGATTCCAGATGGTACGGCCGTGGCGGACAAAGTAGAGTTTCATTCTTGGCTGCCCTCCAAGATATCTGCAAAGTCAGCTTTTACAAAGCTAGCCAAGTCTTGTGGTGCGACGATAATGCTGTGACCAACTTCGCCTGCAGAGACAATCATTTGATCCAAGTCTAGAGCGATCTTATCGATAAAAATGGGATAATTGTGTTTCTGACGAATTCCGACGGGATTATTGGCTCCATGAATATAACCTGTTGTTTTTTCCAAGTCCTTTTGTGGAATCATGCTCACTTTTTTATTGCCAGAAATTTTAGCTAGTTTCTTTTCAGATAAGTGTTGAGTGATGGGAACAATTCCGATAATCGGTCCGGTCTTATCTCCTAAAAGAGCTAAGGTTTTGAAAATCTGATCTCGTTCATAAGCTTGAGGCAGTTCTCCTTCCAGGGCATTGATTTGAATCCCTTGATGTGAGATACCTGCTTTAGACAGGATTTGTTCCACCAATGTTTTTTTGATTTTAACTTTTTTTGCCATTATTTATACTTATCCTCCAATTGGCTCATCCAAATACCAAGCCAGATTCCCAAGGCAAAGAAGAAGGCGATGATGACATAACCAACAAGAGAAAGGCCTGTGTATTGGATGCTTTCAGCGTTTCCTGCATTTGGAATCAAGATCAAAAGGGTACTAGAAAGGACGATACCGATGATGAAATGATAGACGCGTGAGTGGTAGTTATTTAAGGCATAATCCATCAATTTTGAAAAAATGATGAGAGTTGCGCCTGCTCCGATTCCAATCGGGAAGAAGGTTCCCAAGAGGTCAAAGGTTTTAAAACCTGTTAGCATAGGAGCATAGAGGCCCAAAATCAAAAGTAGATTTGATGGACTAAGGCCAGGAACTAATATGCCAAGAGCCAGCAGTGCACCAGCTAGGACAAAATTAAGAAAGCTAGCACTTAGGGTTCCAACAACAAAATTTAAGGCATAGAGTCCTAATCCAGAAATGATAAAGGTTGCCCAGAACCAAGCTAGATCAATCTTGTCTCGATCAGATTCTCTAGTTGATTCTTTGAGGAGGCTAGGAACAGTACCGATAATGGCACCTGCAAAGCTCCATAAGACAAAGACCTGATAATTTTCAAGCAGGTATTCAATCGGGTAAGAAAATAAGCCGATTCCCAGAAGCATACCGAAGGCAACTGGAATAAAATACAAAACATTTTCTTTAAAGTCCTTAAAGGGATGGGCCAGAAAGCCAATCATTCGTTCATAAATTCCTAAGATTGCTGCTAGAACCCCTCCGGAAATTCCCGGTAAGATAAATCCAAGAGCAATGACAATCCCTTTAATAACACGTGCTAACCATGAGAGCATATTGTTCCTCCAACTATTTCTATTTCAAAAAATCCTTACTATATTGTATCACAATCAAACACAAAAAGAAAAAGCAAATGATAAACAAATGCTTTTAAGGTTTTAAAAAGATTTTTCTAAAGGTTTCTTCTTTGTTTTTTAAGGAAGAAATGACGTTGATGTCCAAATCGTGGTCAAAGCCAGCAATTTTTCCTTTAGATGTGTATTGGTGGATGTCGTAATCTAAATCAGTTTTTGGAGTTGCCTCGTAAAATCCTGAGTCAGAACCATAGGAAGGAATCCAAACAGAGGTAAACTTGTCTGTATCAATACTGTGTTCTTCCATGAAGTAGACCCCGACGTAGATTCCGATATTTTTAGCACCTAGTGATTCTAGTTTTGCTCGAAAGGCTTCAACACCTTCGTTCATATTGGACATGGTTTTATCTTCCACGTCTAGCCAATAGTAACTAGGGCTGTATGGCGATGAAGCGTTATAAAAAACTTCAGCAGCCTTTTCCATTTCTTGGACACTTTTTCCAGCTACAAAGGCATAGACACCAACTGGGACATTTCGTTTTTGAAACTCGGTAATATGGGTTTTAAAGGCCTTATCTACCCCATTAACAAAGGAAGCATCGTTTTCTTTTAAAGACTGAGCGCCACTATGTACACGAACGATAGCTCCAGAAATGTTTTGGGACAGAGTATCGTAATTTATTTCCTCAGGACGTTGCCAACCAGAAACATCAATTACCGGTTTATCTATATTGTGTAGCGCTTGCGTTTCTACTTGCGCGATATTTGACTTTGTTTTTACAGGATGGTCCTCAAAACGAGGGCGATTCAGGATTAAAATGAAAATCATAATCCCAAAAAAACCAAATAAAATAAGCGGATTAATTTTCTTTCTCATATCTCATAATTTTACCTTAAAAATGAAAAAAAATCAAAAAAAATACTCAAAAAATGGGTTAAGAAAGGACTTTAGAGCATTTTTTCATTCAAGGGCGCGGAATGATTTGAAATATGGTATAATAAAAGGGAATTTCTAGAGAAAAGAGAAGATTATGTCAAATTATGCCATTATTTTAGCAGCGGGTAAAGGGACTCGCATGAAATCTGATTTGCCAAAAGTGTTGCACAAGGTTGCGGGTATTTCTATGCTGGAACATGTTTTCCGTAGTGTGGGAGCTATCCAACCTGAAAAGACAGTAACAGTTGTGGGACACAAGGCAGAATTGGTTGAGCAGGTCTTGGCTGGACAGACAGAATTTGTGACTCAATCTGAACAGTTAGGAACTGGTCATGCAGTTATGATGACTGAGCCTATTTTAGAAGGTTTGTCAGGGCATACCTTGGTTATCGCAGGAGATACTCCTTTAATCACAGGTGAAAGCTTGAAAAATTTGATTGATTTCCATATCAATCATAAAAATGTGGCGACTATCTTGACTGCTGAAACGGATAATCCTTTTGGCTATGGACGAATTGTGCGTAATGACAATGCTGAAGTTCTTCGCATTGTTGAGCAGAAGGATGCTACAGATTTTGAAAAACAAATCAAGGAAATCAACACTGGAACTTACGTCTTTGATAACGAGCGTTTGTTTGAGGCTTTGAAAAATATCAATACCAATAACGCTCAAGGCGAATACTATATTACAGATGTCATTGGCATTTTCCGTGAAGCTGGTGAAAAAGTTGGCGCTTATACTTTGAAAGATTTTGATGAAAGTCTTGGGGTAAATGACCGTGTGGCTCTTGCGACTGCTGAGTCGGTTATGCGTCGCCGCATCAATCACCAACACATGGTCAACGGTGTTAGCTTTGTCAACCCAGAAGCAACTTATATCGATATTGATGTTGAGATTGCTCCTGAAGTTCAAATTGAAGCCAATGTTACCTTGAAAGGGCAAACGAAAATTGGTGCTGAGACTGTTTTGACAAATGGTACTTATGTAGTGGACAGCACTATTGGAGCAGGAGCTGTCATTACCAATTCTATGATTGAGGAAAGCAGTGTTGCAGACGGTGTAACAGTCGGTCCTTACGCCCACATTCGTCCAGGTTCAAGTCTGGGTGCCCAAGTTCATATTGGTAACTTTGTTGAGGTGAAAGGTTCTTCTATCGGCGAGAATACTAAGGCTGGTCATTTGACTTATATCGGAAACTGTGAAGTGGGTAGCCATGTTAACTTTGGTGCTGGAACCATTACAGTCAACTATGACGGCAAAAACAAATACAAGACAGTCATCGGTAACAATGTCTTTGTTGGTTCAAACTCAACCATTATTGCGCCAGTAGAACTTGGTGACAATTCCCTCGTTGGTGCTGGCTCAACGATTACCAAAGACGTTCCAGCAGATGCGATTGCCATTGGACGCGGTCGTCAGGTTAACAAAGACGAATATGCAACTCGCCTTCCTCATCATCCTAAGAATCAGTAGGAGTCTGTCATGGAATTTGAAGAAAAAACGCTTAGCCGAAAAGAAATCTATCAAGGACCAATTTTTAAACTGGTTCAAGATCAGGTTGAATTACCAGAAGGTAAGGGAATTGCCCAACGTGATTTGATTTTCCACAATGGGGCTGTCTGTGTTTTAGCAGTAACGGATGAACAAAAACTCATCTTGGTCAAGCAGTACCGCAAAGCTATCGAGGCTGTCTCTTACGAAATTCCAGCCGGAAAGTTGGAAGTAGGAGAAAACACAGACCCTGTCGCAGCAGCACTTCGTGAATTAGAGGAAGAAACAGCCTATACAGGGAAATTAGAACTCTTGTACGATTTTTACTCAGCCATTGGCTTTTGTAATGAAAAATTAAAACTATACCTAGCTAGCGGTTTGACAAAGGTAGAAAATCCGCGCCCGCAGGATGAAGATGAAACCTTAGAAGTCCTTGAAGTGAACTTAGAAGAAGCCAAGGAATTAATCCAATCAGGTCATATATGTGATGCCAAGACAATTATGGCTATTCAGTATTGGGAATTGAACAAAAAATAGAGGAGGTCAGTATGGGTAAACCTTTATTAACGGATGAAATGATTGAAAGAGCTAATAGAGGCGAAAAAATTTCGGGTCCCCCTTTGCTAGATGATGAGGAGACAAAAATTTTACCAACCTCTTCTTCCCGTTTTGGTTATGCCAATCCTAAGGATCATGGTTTTAGCCAGGAAACTTTGAAGATTCAGGTCGAACCGTCTATTCATAAAAGCCGTCGCATTGAAAATACCAAGAGAAATGTCTTCAATTCTAAGTTGAATAAAATCTTATTCGCTGTCATCTTTCTCTTGATTTTGCTTGTCTTAGCAATGAAACTTTTGTAATAGAAAAGGAATTGAAATGAAAATAGGAATTATTGCGGCTATGCCAGAAGAACTGGCGTATCTGGTCCAGCATTTAGACAATGCCCAGGAGCAAGTTGTTTTAGGGAATACCTATCACACAGGAACCATTGCCTCTCATGAAGTCGTTCTTGTAGAAAGTGGAATCGGTAAGGTCATGTCTGCTATGAGTGTGGCGATTTTGGCTGATCATTTCCAAGTGGATGCTTTGATTAACACGGGATCTGCTGGAGCAGTAGCAGAGGGTATTGCTGTTGGAGATGTTGTGATTGCTGATAAATTAGTCTATCATGACGTGGATGTTACAGCTTTTGGCTATGCATATGGACAAATGGCGCAACAACCGCTTTATTTCGAATCAGATAAAACCTTTGTTGCCAAAATTCAAGAGAGTCTATCTCAATTGGACCAGAACTGGCATCTTGGTTTGATTGCTACAGGAGATAGTTTTGTTGCAGGAAATGACAAGATAGAAGCGATTAAGTCCCATTTCCCAGAAGTTTTAGCAGTCGAGATGGAGGGGGCAGCTATTGCTCAGGCAGCGCATGCTCTTAATCTTCCAGTCTTAGTCATCCGAGCTATGAGTGATAATGCCAACCATGAAGCAAACATCTCTTTTGATGAGTTTATTATCGAAGCTGGACGTCGCTCTGCCCAAGTCTTGTTAGCCTTTTTGAAGGCTTTAGATTAAGCGGAAATTTGACAGTTTATCTAGCTTATGATAAGATTTAAATAAAGAAAAGCTAGAAAACGTTTCAGAGGATATTATGAGTATTGAAATGACCGTCAGTGAGATTGCAGAGGTTTTAGGATTATCTCGTCAAGCAATCAATAACCGTGTCAAAGAATTACCAGAAGAAGACACAGATAAAAATGACAAAGGGGTAACAGTCGTTACCAGAAGTGGCTTGATTAAGCTAGAAGAAATCTATAAAAAAACGATTTTTGAAGATGAGCCTGTCAGTGAAGATGTCAAGCAACGTGAACTGATGGAGATTCTGGTTGATGAGAAGAATGCAGAAATTCTTCGTCTTTATGAACAATTAAAAGCCAAGGATCGTCAGTTGTCAGAAAAAGACGAGCAGATGCGTATCAAGGACCGTCAGATTGCTGAGAAAGACAAACAACTCGATCAGCAGCAACAATTGACCCTTCAAGCCATGAAGGATCAAGAAAATCTTAAGCTAGAGCTGGACCAAGCAAAAGAAGAAGTCCAATCAACTAAGAAAGGCTTTTTTGCTCGTTTATTTGGAGGATAATCAAGGAGCTGTTTAGGTTAAATGCTAACCTGATGGCTTCTTTTATTTCTAAATAGTATAGTTGCTCAAGTAAAATAACCGTATGGGAGAAGTATAGAATGGAACGATTAGAAGATTACATTGCTTTCGATTTAGAATTTAATCAGCATGAAGGGCAAACATACTTGATTCAAGTATCGGCAGTGCGTTTTAGAGATGGTCAGGAAATCGATGCCTATGATTCCTATGTTCATACCAGTGTGCCTCTAAAAAGTTTTATCAATGGTTTGACTGGGATTACAGCCGAGACCTTAAAAGATGCTCCTCTAGTGGAGGAAGTCATAAAAGAATTCCAAGAGTTTGTGGGTGCTTTGCCGATGGTTGGATACAATGCTGCTAAAAGTGATTTGCCTATTCTAGCAGAGCATGGTTTAGATTATAGCCAACAGTATAAGGTGGATCTATATGATGAAGCCTTTGAACGTCGTAGTTCAGATTTACATGGCATTGCCAATCTCAAATTGCAAACTGTTGCCTCATTTCTTGGATTTCAAGGTCAGTCTCATAATAGTCTAGAGGATGCACGTATGACAGCGCGTGTTTACGAGTCCTTTCTAGAGTCAGACCAAGCTAGAGAATTGTTAGGGGCAGAAAGTAGCCTCTCGAATAATCCTTTTGGAGGCTTGGACTTGTCTCAATTATTTGATTAGGAGTGCCTATGAAACCTGAAAAACCTAAAAATCTAGGTTTTAAGCAGATATACTTTAATCTAGATAAAATACTCTTTCTCTTTTTCTTGACTTTCATGATGATTGAGTTTGTCTGGTTACCGTCAAATTCTTGGATTGCTGGACTTTTGCTCCGTCAGACAGGTTATCTCTTTCTATCCTACAACAATATTTTTGCCATTATAAAGGGTTCTCCCTTTGTTAGTCTTGCTTTATTTGTTCTGGTAATCGTTAATTTACTGGTCGCCTATTACCAGATAGGACTTCTCTTTATTGGTGCTCGGCATTTATTATGCCATGAAAAAAGGACCTTGCTGGAGTACAGTCGTAAGGTCTTTCGCCAAAGTATCTTGTTTATGAAGCAAGTCACGCTTGCAAAGATAGCCTTTATCTTCTTTTATGTCATGATGCTCTTTCCATTGATTCGAAAGATTTTAAAGATTTACTACCTCAATAAAATTGTCATTCCGGACTTTATCGTTGATTATGTAGAAGACAAGTATTGGCTAGTAGGTATAGTGGTTACTATTCTGGCTTTACTTCTATTTTACATTTCAGTGCGTTTCATGTTTGCCCTACCTCAGCTTTTATTTGAGAAGAAAACAGTCAAAGAAGCAGTCAGATACAGTCTAGAAAAGACAAGAAAGCACTCCTGGTTTTATATTTGGAACTTGCTTTGGATTGTCGTCAAAACCTACCTATTTTTCATTCTTTTATTGATTCCAATCTTGGCAAGTCAGGTACTAATGGATGGTTTGACCCATAAGGAATCTCTTGTGCTGGGAATTATCAACTTTGTTTTAATCAAGAATTTCCACTATATGGCCTTGACTTACTTTCTCATTAAGTTTGTTTCCTTCTTAACAGGAGAAGAACTAGAAATCACACCAAGGAGAAAGAAAGACCACTGGATGAGATGGGGAGTGATGGGCTGTGCTTGTATCTTTTTCGCTCTTGAGGGTTATGTTTATTTAGAAGCTCCGGTTGCTAATAAACCTTTGATTATCTCTCACAGGGGAGTATCTAATAAGAATGGTGTCCAAAATACTGTCCAATCTCTAGAAAGGACAGCCCAACTAGGTCCAGATTTCGTTGAGACAGATGTTCAGGAAACCAAAGATGGCCAGTTTGTCATGATGCATGATGCCAATATCAAAAATTTAACAGGTGTTAATGCCAATCCTCAGGATCTCACTTTGGAAGAATTAACCAAACTTGATATTTCAGAAAATGGCTATCATAGCAAGGTGTCTAGTTTTGATGACTATCTCAATAAAGCCAATGAATTGCATCAAAAACTCCTTATTGAAATTAAAACCAGTCGAAAAGATAGTCCAAATATGATGAAACGCTTTATGGAAAAATATGGAACTGTTCTTAAGCAGAATGGTCACCAAATGCAATCCTTGGACTACCATGTGATTGACCAGGTTTTAGCCTACGATACTCAAATGCCAGTCTTTTTAATCCTACCTTATAATAGTATTTTTCCAAGAACCAAGGCTACAGGTTACACCATGGAGTATTCAACCTTGGATGAAAATTTTGTCAACAAGCTTTGGAATACCGATCAGAAATTGTACGTGTGGACCATCAATAGTTCAGAGTCCTTTGATAAATCTGTTCATTTGGGTGCAGACGGCATGATAACGGATGACTTGGAAATGATTCAAGAGCAAGTTACCATTGCCCAAGAAGACCCAGAGTATACTGAATTGCTTTTCAAACAGGCCATGGAATTCTTTAATTTTTAGTAAAAAAAAAGAGTCTGGGACAATAGTCTCTTATCTCCAAAAAAAGCAACGGATTTGCCGTTGCTTTTTTGCATGGTTACGATAGTCTTGGTAAAATAGAATTGCTTAATAAACCATTTAGAAAGGCTATCCCATGCATATTCACTACAACACAAATCAAACAACTTTACCACTAGAAATCAGTTCTTTCTTTCCACAGGACCATCTCGTCTTTACTATTGAAAAAGTGATGAATACCTTGGAAGATTGTCACTTCCACGCCTTCTATCATGCCTTTGCTCGTCCGTCTTATCACCCTAAAATGCTTATAGCTACTCTTCTATTTGCCTATTCACAAGGGATTTTCTCTGGACGAAAAATTGAAAAAATGATGATTGAAAATCTCGCTATGCAATACCTAACAGGACCGTTGATTGTCAGCTATCGCACCATCAATCGTTTTCGAGTCGCTGAAGGGATGGAAGAACTCATACGTAATCTTTTCATGGACCTCAATCTTC
>NZ_NCVN01000029.1:0-11081 GCF_002096925.1 Streptococcus mitis
CGTCAATAAACAGACAATCTAAGGTCACTAACTCTTCCATTTTTAAATGAAGATTGAGGTCCATGAAAAGATTACGTATGAGTTCTTCCATCCCTATGGTTTATTAAGCAATTCTATTTTACCAAGACTATCGTAACCATGCAAAAAAAGCAACGGCAAATCCGTTGCTTTTTTTGGAGATAAGAGACTATTATCCCAGACTCTTTTTATGTAGTGTATGCAAATGAACGCAGTCTATAATGATATGAGTCCATAAACTATAAATTTGAAGTATGAAAATGCTATTAATGGAATGAAAGTTGTATTGGAAAGAGTCTAGAACAGAAAGGTACTTTCATTGCATCTATTCCTTTTGAATGAATTTATCTTACATACCAGTTTATTAGGTTAAATTAATGGAAAATGATTGCAATTTCAGGCGTGTTTTGATATATTTAATATATAAATTATATTATCGAACTTGGTACTTGTTTGTGTATTCAGAAGGAGGTTATTTTTTAAAATAAAGTAAACGCTTACTTTGTATCAAGGGAAAGAAATGAGGACTTTAATGAATAAAAGACTTTTTGATAAACGTTGTCATTATAGCATTCGTAAATTTGCAATAGGTGCAGCATCTGTAATGATTGGGGCTAGTATATTTGGTATTTCAGCTATACAAGCTGAGGAGGTGGCTTCATCCAATACTCAAACAGAAGAAACAACTGTTCATCAAGCTCAGCCTTTAGATAAGCTTCCCGATGATGTGGCAGCTGCTATCGCAAAGGCTGATGAAAATGGTGGGCGTGAGTTTGTAAAACCAAAAGCTGAATCGACAGAAGATAAAGTGACTAAGGATACAGAATCAACTACACCAGCTAACAAGGATAGTAATGAATTGGCTAGCCCTAAAGTGGAAACGCCAAATAAAGTAGAAGAAGGAAATAAAGCTGAGAACAAACAGAAATCTGAAGAGACAAATCCAAAGCCTATTGAATCTCTATCAACAGCTGGAACAGAACTGAAAGAGGATTCTAAAAAAACTTCCGGAAATGACCAGGTAAAAGCAGATACAGAGGTCAAACCTTCTTCTGAAAAATTGCAAGCACTGTCTGGTGAGTCGAACAAATCCGAAGTTGAAAAGGAAAAACAGCTATTATCGGAGCGAAAACAAGATTTTAATAAAGATTGGTATTTTAAACTAAATGCCCAAGGAGATTTTTCAAAAAAAGATGTGGATGTTCATGATTGGTCTAAATTGAATCTTCCTCATGATTGGAGCATTTATTTTGATTTCGACCATAAGTCTCCCGCGCGTAATGAAGGTGGCCAGTTAAATGGTGGAACAGCTTGGTATCGTAAGACTTTCACATTAAATGAAGCAGACAAGAATAAGGATGTTCGTATCAATTTTGATGGGGTTTACATGGATTCGAAGGTCTATGTAAATGGTAAATTTGTAGGACATTATCCAAGTGGCTATAATCATTTTTCATATGATATTACAGAATTTTTAAACAAGGATGGTAGTGAAAATTCAATCACTGTTCAAGTGACAAATAAACAACCAAGTAGTCGTTGGTATTCAGGAAGTGGGATTTATCGTGATGTAACTCTTAGTTATCGTGATAAAGTCCATGTTGCCGAAAATGGTAATCATATCACTACTCCAAAACTTGCTGAGCAAAAAGAAGGAAATGTTGAAACACAGGTTCAAAGTAAGATTAAAAATACGGATAAGAAGGCTGTTAAAGTCTTTGTGGAACAACAAATTTTTACTAAGGAAGGTAAGGTTGTTTCAGAATTAGTGCGCTCTGAAACGAAGAATTTAGCAGAAAATGAAGTTGCAGATTTCAGACAAACAATCCTAGTTAATAAACCAACTCTTTGGACGACAAAAAGTTATCATCCTCAACTGTATGTGCTGAAAACAAAGGTTTATAAAGAAGGTCAACTAGTTGATGTAACAGAAGATACATTTGGTTACCGTTATTTCAATTGGACTGCTAAGGATGGTTTCTCTCTGAATGGTGAACGCATGAAATTCCACGGAGTAAGTATTCACCATGACAATGGAGCTTTGGGTGCAGAAGAAAATTATAAGGCTACCTATCGTAAATTAAAACTCCTGAAAGATATGGGGGTTAACTCTATTCGAACAACCCACAATCCAGCTAGTCCTCAGTTGCTTGATGCTGCAGCTAGTTTAGGTCTTTTGGTGCAAGAGGAAGCTTTTGATACTTGGTATGGTGGCAAGAAGACTTATGACTATGGACGGTTCTTTGATCAAGATGCAACTCATCCTGAAGCTAAGAAGGGTGAGAAGTGGTCTGACTTTGATCTTAGAACAATGGTAGAACGTGATAAGAACAATCCGTCTATCGTAATGTGGTCTCTTGGAAATGAGGTGGAAGAGGCAAATGGTAGTCCTCGTTCTATAGAGACAGCTAAACGTCTGAAGGCTATTATCAAGGCGATTGATACTGAACGTTATGTCACCATGGGTGAAAATAAATTTAGTCGTGCAGCGACAGGTGATTTCTTGAAACTCGCAGAAATCATGGATGCTGTCGGTATGAACTATGGTGAACGTTTTTATGATGCGGTTCGTAGAGCGCATCCAGACTGGCTCATTTATGGTTCTGAAACCTCTTCAGCTACTAGAACGCGTGATTCTTATTACAATCCTGCTCAAATCCTTGGACACGATAACCGTCCAAATCGTCACTATGAACAATCTGATTATGGTAATGACCGTGTTGGGTGGGGAAGAACAGCTACTGAGTCATGGACTTTTGACCGTGATCGCGCTGGCTATGCTGGACAATTTATCTGGACAGGAATTGATTATATCGGTGAACCAACTCCATGGCATAACCAAGATAATACACCTGTGAAGAGCTCTTACTTCGGTATCATCGATACGGCTGGTTTACCGAAGAATGATTTTTACCTTTACCGTAGTGAATGGTATAGTGCTAAAGAAAAGCCAACTGTTCGCATTTTACCACATTGGAACTGGACTGAAGAGACTCTTAAGGATCGCAAGATGCTGGTCGATGGAAAGGTTCCAGTTCGTACCTTCTCAAATGCTGCAAGTGTCGAATTGTTCTTAAATGGTGAGTCGCTTGGTAAAAAGGAATATACGAAGAAAACGACAGAAGATGGACGTCCTTATCATGAAGGGGCTAAACCAAGTGAATTGTATCTCGAGTGGCTTGTAAAATACCAACCAGGTACACTGACTGCTATTGCTAGAGATGAAAATGGCAAAGAAATTGCACGTGATAGTGTGACAACAGCTGGGGAGCCAGCAAGGGTTCGTCTGACTAAAGAAGAGCATGTTATCACTGCAGATGGAAAAGATCTATCCTACATCCATTACGAAATTGTTGATGGCGATGGGAATGTGGTTCCGACAGCTAACAACCTTGTGCATTTCAATCTTCATGGTCAGGGACAAATTGTTGGGGTCGATAATGGAGAACAAGCTAGCCGTGAGCGTTACAAAGCTCAAGCAGATGGAACATGGCAAAGACGTGCTTTCAATGGTAAAGGAGTTGTCATTGTAAAATCAACAGAAAAAGAAGGTAAATTTACTCTTTATGCAGATTCTGCTGGCTTAACTTCTGATAGCGCAACGGTCGCAACTGTGTCTGGTAAGAAAGAAAACCGTCACTTTGTAGCCTTTGCTCCTGTAAAAGCAACAACTGACGTGACAACAAATCCTGAATTGCCTCAAACAGTAACAGCTATTTATAGCGACGGTAGTGTTGAGGAAAAGACTGTAACATGGGACGTGCCATCTGACTTGCTTACAAGTGCAGGTGAGAAAAAAGTATCTGGACGTGTAGAAGGTTTGGAAACCAAAGCTGAGGCACTTGTAAAAGTGATTGCCTTAGATAGATGGTTACCAAAAGTTGCTACAGTACCAGTTGGTACAACTGCAGCTGATTTGGATAAAACGGTCACAGCTGTTCTGACAGATGGTAGTTTGATTGATACAGATGTTGTTTCTTGGACTTTGAAAGATCCTGCTGCTTTGACCAAGGAAGGGGGACGTACAGAGGCTACTGGTAAATTGGTAGATGATGACCGTGAAGTAACTGCAACCTTTATTGCAAGCAGTAAGGAAACAACAAGTAGCATTACAGGACTTACTGTTGGGGATAAAGCTCTTGAGAACTTCGAGTCTGGCAAGACTTATTACCGTGTATCCCTTCCTTACACTGGAACAATTCCAAGTGTTGGAGCTCAGACTACTGGTTATCAAGTAACTGTTCAGCAAGCTTCTGCTGATAATGGTTATCAGGCCTCGGTCTTCTTGAGTGACCAAAAGGGTAACTTGGTTCAAACTTACCTAATTCAGTTTGTGAAGGAAGCTCCTGCCTTGAAACGTTTGGAAGTAGTTGTGGAAGGAAAAGAAACTGCTACTGAAGATCAGGTCTTAACTTATCGTGTCATTGGTAGTTATGAGGATGGTTCTCAAACAGAATTTTCAGCTTCAGATATTCACCTAGAAGCTAAATCATCTGATGGTGGGCATCTTGAGGTGAATGGACAGAACTTGTTGCTCTATACTAAGGGAAGAGTGACTTTGACACCTCGAATCGATAATCAAACAGAGAAAACAGAATCTGTAACTACTGAAGTGGTGATTAAAGAAAATAAAGTCAGCAAGAAGATTGTGAAACTTCATCCTGTATCTATTTCTACAGACATTAATCAGCAACCGAATCTACCTAAAGAAGTTGGAGCAGAATTTGATAAAGGCTTGCCTCGTAAGGTAGCTGTAACTTGGGACAAGGTAGATGAAAAAGAATTGGGCCGCTATCATAGCTTTACCCTTAAAGGACATGTAGAAGGAACAGACATTGAAGCTCAAGCAACGGTAACGGTTGAAGGTTTACAAGTTGCAGAGGAAATCAGCCTTACTCTTCCTAAGGGTGAGACAGTTCAATTGCCAGCTAATGTTCGTGCTTACCATTCTAACGGAACAACTATCTACAAAGATGTAGTTTGGGATCAGGTTCCAGTCAACTTTAGTCAAACTGAAGGGATCTATGAAATCAATGGTCGTTTAGTGGGTAGCAATCTTACCACTAAAGCTCATGTTCGAGTGTCTAGTCAAGTTGTTGCTGGAAATAATATCTCTAAACAATGGACAGGTTCGCAATTGCCAGCTGCTATTGTGTCCAATACAGGAGGAGATGATTCAGCTAATGCCTTGAACGACCTGACTGTATCAAGAACGCCAACAGATGCTAAAAATAGATGGACTACTTGGAGAACAAATACTGACAATGACTGGGCTTCAATCTTGTTTGGTAATTCAGGAGACTTGACGAAACGTTTTGTCAATAATTTATCGGTTGATTTCTATACTGATGGAGCAATTGGTCTTCCAAAAGAATATGTAGTTGAATATTATGTAGGTAAAGAAATTCCTGATTTACCAAGTGATGTCAGTCATGCGCAACGAGATAGTAATCATCCATTTAATAATCCAGACAATTGGAAAGCAGTTGAAAACTTACATGCTCCAAGTCAGCTATCTGCAACTCAAACAAATCACTTCACATTTGACAAGGTAGAAACCTATGCTGTTCGTATACGCATGAAGAAAGCAGATGGAACATCAGGTGTTGGTCTGACAGAGCTAACTGTCCTTGGAAACAAGGTCTTAAGCTCTACAAGTTCAGAGATTTCTATCAAGGTAGATGGCAAGGATCTTGAACACTTTAATCCATCTAAGACTGATTACTATATTCCTCAATCTAGCAAAGAAATCACTGCAACCGCTAGCAATAATGGTTTGGTAACAGTTGTTCCGGCAACCAGTCCAAAAGGTGCAACACGTCTCATCTTAAAAGCAGAAGATGGTACGGTATTGAAAGAATATCGAATCTTCCGCAATGATGAGAGAGAAACTAGCCAACCTCTTGCTGCAGAAAATAGTGCTAAAATTTTGAATGTTGGAGATGCTCTTCAACTTCCTTCAGAAGTCACTGTTTATTACCCAACTTCAACTACTTGGACTACAGATAAACTGGCAGTGAAATGGGATGCTATTCCTGAACATGCAACAGAGCATGAGGGAACATTTGAAATTACCGGTCATGTCATTGGTACAAATCTAACCACTAAAATGCAGGTGACAGTTGTTTCTAAAGGAAATCAAGTCATTTCAGAAAATCCAAGCAACAATGAAACGGATTCTAAAGCCTTTGCTTCGACAACGAACGATACACAAGCAGCTTCACATGATCGAATTTTCTATATCAATGATGGAAAATACAATGAAGATGGACGTTGGACAAACTGGTCTCGTACTCCGAAAAATGAAGAAACTTCTGTCGGACTACTCTTTAAGAAGGACGGTAAAATTGCCTCCCAATCTATTGGAAAAGTAGCCATTCAGTTCTTTAAAGATAGTGGAACAGATGCCCCAGAGAAAATGGTTCTAGAAAGATATATTGGTCCTGCCTTTACAGAACCAAGTACGATTTCTCGTTATGAAGAAAATGCTGACCATCCATTCAACAAGGCAGAAAATTGGGCACCAATTCCTTACAAAGCTTCTGGAGAATTAGTAGCTGGTAAACCAATCGAGTTTAACTTTGATCCGATTCAAGCGACAGCTATTCGTGCTCGAATGACTCGTAATTCGACTACTAACGGGCTAGCAGTAGTCGAATTTACAGCCTACTCTGCAGGAAAGGGAGCAGAAGTCGAAACACCATCAGCGACTATTTCGATCGATGGAAAATCATTGGAAAACTTTGATCCAAATGTGACAGAGTACACCCTAACAACAATGGGAACTAAACCAAAAGTCACTGCTACAACTAGTGGACATGGAGTAGTCACAGTAGTGGATCATGGAAATACAAATCTTCCAACACTTGTTCGTCTTGTTTCCAAAGATGGAAATCTGGTAAAAGAATATCGTTTACACTTTAAGTCTACCTTCCAAACAACACCGACAGAAGGCGTTAAGAACTTAGTTGCAGAAGCTCCAAGCTTGGAAATTGAAAAGACTCCACTTCCGTTTAAAGAAGTTATTCGTGAAACTCCTGAGCTTGCTCAAGGTAAACGTCGTGTAGTTTCTGAAGGACAAGCTGGAGAAAAAGTTGACTATATTCAAGTATCAGGAACTACTAGAACTCGTGTTCATTCTGAACAAAGAAAAGCTCAAGATCGTATTATTGAGGTAGGAGTAAAACCATCTATTTCAAATAGTAAGGGTGAGGAACCTGCGCCAGTAAACGAAGTTCCAGAATTCAAAGGCGGTGCTAACTTTGTAGAAGCAGCAGTAAATGCAGTTCCGGAATACACAGGAATTCTAGCCATAGTAGGAGATCAAGCTGCTCCGACACTAGAAAAACCAGAGTTCAAGCTAAGTTCGTTAGAAAAAGCTCAAATTCCAGAAGCACCAGTTCAAGTTGCCAAGGAAGACAAGAGATTGCCAGAAACTGGTGAAAAACAGTCAGAAACAGCTATTTTCTTGGCAGGTGTTACCTTGGCCTTATCAGCAGCTTTATTAACTGCAAAACGCAAAGAGGATTAGTCTGTGCGTCTAATACCATTCTATTTGTATAGATTGGTAGAAGATAAAAAATGTATCGATAAATGAGTCGAATAGATGGAGAGGACCAATTAGGCCTCTCCGTCTTTACTAGTAAAAATGGAATCGTTTACTTTCGTGTTTAGACGAAAGGAGATAAGATAAAGATGGGTAAAAATTTTTTCAATAAACGTTGTCATTACAGTATTCGTAAATTCGCTATTGGAGTAGCTTCTGTTATGATTGGTGCCAGTATCTTTGGTGTTAATCTAGTAGAGGCAGCAGAAACAGGTAGTGTAGGAGATAAAGAGGGAACTATAACTCAAGCTCAGCCACTGGAAAAGTTACCTGATGAGCTTGCAGCAGTTTTGAAGAAAGCAGAAGAAAATGCTGGGAAGGAAGGCAGCTCGACAGTTGGAAATGGAGAAGCTGCAGGAGCGATTGGCTCTACCGATTCGACAAATAATCCTAAACTAGCTGATGCATCTGGGACCCCAGAGAATGAAACGAAGCCGTCTGAAGCTATGAGTGGAGGACAAAATGATAAAGAAATTGCTAAACCAAGTCAACCAACTACACCTGAAACTCCAAAAGTCGAGCAAACAGGTGATGGAACAGTTGAATTGGCAGATCAATTTACTGCAAGTAAACCAGCTAGCAAAGACAGCATTGTGGCTGCCAGCAAGAGCGCAGACTATCTCAAGAAAGAGTACAAGGTTTTCCCAACGCCACAAAAAGTGACTTATGGAGAAGGAGTAACAGCTCTTCGTAAGCAAGTCAATCTGGTAATGGGAGATCAACTCGATATTTATACTCGTAATCGCTTGAAGAGTGTCTTGCAGGACAATCAAGTATCCTACACTACTAGTCAATCAGCAGTTGCTGGCGCAACTAATATCTATCTTGGAGTGCATGGACGAGGTTCACAAGCAGAACAAAACATGTCCAAGGTTTCAGCAGGACTATTTGACAAGATTGATGCCTATGCCTTGACCATCAAAGATAACTCGATTTTCATCGTCGGAAAAGACACAGATGCGGTCTTCTATGGTTTGACAACCTTGAAACATATGCTCAAGGAAAGTCAAGTTCCAGTTCTTCGCAATGTGACAGTGGAAGATTACGCTGAAATCAAGAACCGTGGTTTCATCGAAGGTTACTATGGCAATCCATGGTCTAATGAAAATCGTAAAGAATTGATGCGTTATGGAAGTGAATTGAAGTTAACTCAATACTATTTCGCACCAAAAGATGATCCATATCACAATAAGAAATGGCGTGAACTCTACCCAGAAGAAAAACTGGCTGAAATTCGTGAACTTGCTCGTGTCGGTAATGAGACGAAAACACGTTATGTCTGGACTATTCATCCATTTATGAATAAACGTATCCGCTTTGGTAATGAAGCGCATTACCAGGCTGATCTTGCAACCATCAAGGCTAAATTTACTCAGTTATTGGACGTAGGAGTGCGAGAATTTGGTGTGCTTGCAGACGATGCACCAAGCCCAGTTGGTGGTTATCATAGTTATGTTCGCTTGATGAAGGATATAACAAATTGGTTGACTGAAAAACAAACAACATACAGTGGTCTTCGTAAAGATATGATTTTTGTTCCTGCCTGGTACATGGGGCAAGGAACTGAAGCTGAACTCCGGACCTTGAATGAACATCTTCCTGAAAATGTCCATTTAACACTTACTGGTGGAAAGGTTTGGGGTGCTGTTGACCAAACATTCTTAACGAACTTAAAGAAAAATTTAACGGAAGGCGGTAAAACTTACCGTCCAATTCAGTTTTGGATTAACTGGCCATGTAATGACAATACAAAACCCCACCTAATTCTCGGTGGTAGTGAAAAATTCTTACATCCAAATGTTGATTTATCACTTGCACAAGGAATTATGTTAAATCCAATGCAACAATCTGAAGCTTCTAAAGTAGCACTTTTTGATATGGCTCAGTATGGATGGAAGCAATGGCAAAGCGCAGAAGAAGCAGAACAGATCAACGATATGGCCTTTAACTTTGTAGTCAATGATCGTTTCGAAGAAAGCAGTGTTTCAAAGGCGTTTAGAGAACTCGGAAAACATATGCGTAATCAAAATAGACCTCCACATGTCACTAAATTAGAAGAGTCTGTAGAATTGGCTCCAAAATTGATAGAATTTTATAACAAACTCAAATCTGGTCAAAATCTGGATTCTGAAAGAAAAGAGTTGAGGGAAATTTTTGCTGGTTTGAAAGCCAATGCCCTTCTACTTAAAGAAAAAGGCGATCAGAAATTAATTGAACAAATTCACTATTGGTTAGATAATACAGTGGATCAAATGAACGCGCTTGAAGCTTTCTTAACAGCTACGGAAGGACTTACTGAAAAAAATGATGCCAAGGTATGGGAGTATTATCAGGCAGGAGTCAAACATTATGACCAGTCAGTTAAACATGCCTTCTTTTACGTTGACCATTATGAATACGCAGAATTTGGTGTCCAACATATTCGACCATTTATCAATAATCTCAAAGAATACTTAGCCTTGCACATCCAATCAATGTTGAATCCAGATAAATTTGTGACAACATTTATTACGAATCGTGCTGGAATAGAAGGCGGATTGAAAGAAGTCACAGATGGTGACTTTGATACACATGTGATTGCCAAAACAACAATTGTGATTGAAAGAGGTGATTATGTAGGCTTGCGCTTTAATAAGGCAATTAAAATACACAAATTAGGTTTCGCTACGGGTACTAATACGGCTGATAACTATACCTTTAGTAATGCAGTTGTGGAATATCAAAATGAAAAAGGAGAATGGGTAGCCATAACGAGCTCTGCATATACTGGTAGAGAACGCATTCTGGAATTTAATGACCTCGATATCACAGCTCAAGCTGTTCGTATGATAGCAACAGCTAAGAAGGATAATGCTTGGCTCGCCATGCGTGAAATTGCTGTAAATAGACCCCTAGAGTTGGGTAGTAAGAAGGTTAGGGGCACTATTAGCTTAAGTTCAAATCTGATTTATAAATATGGAACAAGTGTTGTTCAGATGCAAGATGGTCAAGAAAACACGGAATCTATGATGGCACATGTTGATCAAACCAATGTCACACCAGAACAAGCTTGGGTACAAATGGACTTAGGTGGATTGCATAAAGTAAAACGAGTTCATCTGATGCAAGGGGAACGGGATAAACTAGCATCTGGAGTCGTCGAATATTCTGCGGATGGTACAAATTGGACTACACTTCAAAATTTAACAGGGCAACGAACTTCTGATATCGTGCAAGAATTTACAACTCGTTTTGTTCGCATTCGTAATACAGAAACCTTAAGTAAATGGTGGAGAATTGCGGAATTTAGAGTGGATGTAGATAGTCCAAATCTTGACTTAACAGACACCAACGTGGATGCCTTAAAGGAAACACCAGTAGTGGATAGCCTAGGACGTTATGATCTTCAGATCCCATCTGGTACAAAACTTCCTGCAAATAGTTATTTGGGAATGAAACTGGACCGAATCCATCAAGT
>NZ_NCVN01000030.1:0-10856 GCF_002096925.1 Streptococcus mitis
GATGAACGTAAAATCCCGCGTCGTAAACTCAAGAAAGTCTTGCGTAAAGTCAAAGATGATTTTTCAGTACGTGCTGAAAAGTATGAGAAGTATCAGGAGACATTTGAAGGGCGTAACAGTTTTTCCAAAACCAATCCAGATGCCACTTTTATGCGAATGAAAGAAGACCATATGAAAAATGGTCAACTCAAGGCTGCTTATAATCTTCAAATCGCTACTGAAAACCAATTTGTTCTTCACTATGATATCTTCTCAAATCAGACAGATACCAAGACTCTTCTACCCTTACTTGAAACCTATCCTCATGACTTGAAGACAGTTGTCGCAGATGCTGGATATGGAAGTGAAGAGAATCTCCTTCGTTTAGATGAAAAGCAGGTAAACCATCTGATTAAATATGCCATGTTTGATAAGGAACAAAAGAGAGGGTATAAACAGTCGGATAGAAACTTAGCGAATTGGCACTATGATGACAAGGAGGATAGCTACACACATCCTTACGGCTGCTATTATCGTTTTCACCATATCAAACATCAGAAAACACAGACGGACTTTCAACAGGAAATCAAGGTTTACTACATTGATACTTATGGCCAATAACCTCCTCAAATACAATAAGAGAACGACTCAAAATTAAAAAGCTAGAGTTCCGCAATTGGAAATCTCTAGCTTTTTTGTGGCTGAGAACTATTTTGTCTCAGGTTCTTTATCACTCTGTTTCTATAGATGATTAAAATCTATTTCACATGTTTTGCGAGCTCTTCTTGCGCTTTTTTATTGGATTCTTCTTTTTCTTTCATCCATTTATCTTGAGCTTTTTGGTATTCATCTGCTGTGACTGCCTTGTCTTGAAGTTCAAGGTATTTATACAAGAGTGGCTCACTTGTACCTTTATTTCCTGACAATGCAAATGGTATTGTAAATGGTACCATCTTAGACAAGATTGGACGCCCTGTACGAGATGTAGTTGGAATAATCAAAGCACTATCTGTCAACCAAGCTTGAGCTGCAGCGTATTTATCATATCGTTTAGCAACATCTATAGACTCATCACCAGCTTCAGTAACCAATTTCTCGTAGTCATATAGACCTACTTTTTTAGCAGCTACATTATCTTTCCCTGAGTCAAATCCTAAATATGTTTTAGTACTTTCTCCTACAGATGGTTTGATGATATCAAGGTAAGTTGATGGATCGGCAAAGTCTGGACCCCAACCGACATTATCTGATAAATCCCAGTCTTCGCCAGCAGCATTTTCAGCAAAATATGTAATATTGTTTACTTCATCTTTTTGTAGTTGTTGAATATCAATAATGACATTATCAGTTCCTAAAGTCGCTTCCAAGGATTGTTTCATAGATTGCACGCGCTGAACTTTTGTAGTTGCTGTTTGGTCAACAGGCATATCTAGGTGAATTGGGAATTGGACTCCTTCTGCTTGTAAGGCTGATTTAGCTTTAGCAAATTCAGCCTTGGCTTTCTCTGGATTGTAAAGGCCATCCTGAGAATCTGCAAGATTAACATCCTTCCATTCATCCCCATAAGTGATCAATTTCTCTTTGACCATATCGCCAAAATTTTTACCATCTGCTTGAACAAATGTTGGTGGAACAAAGAGATTACGTAAGATTTTGCTTGCTCCAGTTTCTCCATTCAACTGAGAGGCATAGGCTGTACGGTCAAAACCAAAGGCAATAGCCTGACGGAAATCCTTGTTTAAAAGAGCCTTTTTCGTAGATGTTTTTTGTTCTTCGCTGGTCTTAGATGTGTATTTATAAGATTGGCGGTCAATATTTGTTCCCACTAGATACGTAACAGAGTCTTGTTGAGTATAGACAATATTGTCTTTCAGCTCTTTTTCAAGTTCTGCAAAACTTGCACTTGTTGGATAGAGACGAGCTGCTGTAAGGCTACCATCTTTAAAGTTTTCTGCTGGTTTGCTAGTATCTTGACCATCCCAGAATGACAATTTGATCTTGTCAATATGCACATTATCCTTATCCCAGTAGTTCGGATTTTTCGCAAATTCAACAGAGGATTTGGTCACAATGGATTTCAACAAATAAGGACCATTGTACAAGATACTACTTGGATCCGTAGCTTTGGCAAAATCATCCCCTTTTGAGTTCAAAAACTCTTCATTAACTGGCGCAAGCACACCCATGGTTGTTTTTGAGTTCCAAAAACTTTCAGGTTTGTTCAACGTGTATTGGACTGTTTGATCATCAAGGGCTTTAATCCCGACTTGAGAAAAATCTTTAATTTCCCCTTTAGCATAAGCATCCAGACCTTTGATTGAATCTTGTACCAAGTAAAGGGCTTCTGCTTTCTTATCTGTTGCATATTTAAGACCTGTCACAAAGTCTTGAGCCTTAACAGGAGCATACTCTTCTCCCTCAGATGTATACCACTTGGCATCCTGACGAATCTTATAAGTATAAGTCAAGCCATCCTT
The DNA here is from genome assembly GCF_002096925.1 of Streptococcus mitis. Classification (GTDB taxonomy): domain Bacteria; phylum Bacillota; class Bacilli; order Lactobacillales; family Streptococcaceae; genus Streptococcus; species Streptococcus mitis_AF. The sequence goes on from NZ_NCVN01000030.1 coordinate 2,457, forward strand.
AGAAACTGACCAGTCCTCTGCCATTGAGGGAATAAGGTTCCCGTATTTATCATTTTCAAGCAATCCATCAATCACATTACTAGTAATGTCGGCAGTTGCTGCCTTACCAGTTGTCAAATAGTTGAGATTATCTGGATGTGTCTCGTATGTAAATGCAAAGGTCTGCTCACCTTTAGTAGCAGAACCACCCGAGCAAGCCGCTAAGACACCTGCTGCTAATAAAGTTACTCCCGCAAAAGCCAATACTTTCCTTGTTTTCATAGTCTTCTCCTTTGTTTTTTTATTCATTATAGCCCCTTTTTTGAGTCCTGTCAATACAATTTTCTGAATTTTTGAAAATTATTTTTTAAACAATAACTTCGCAAAAATATGAATAATATCAAAAACCCCTCAACTACATTACGTAGTCAAGGAATTATTGATCATATTTGTAAATAGCAACTGATAACAGTTCTAGGTGTTTAATCTAACTCATTTCTTGCACACTGTAAAGCTGCTCCAATTACTTGGTGCATATCGTAATAACGATAGTGTCCTAAACGACCACCAAAGATAACATTGCCTTGCTCATCAGCAAGTTTTTTATATGATTTATACAAATGATTATTACGATCATTATTAACTGGATAATAAGGCTCATCACCTTTTTCCCATGTTTTAGAATGTTCTTTAGTAATGATAGTCTTTGCTTGATTCCCAAACTCAAAATGTTTGTGTTCAATAATGCGAGTATATGGAGTTTCTGAATCCGTATAGTTCACAACTGCATTTCCTTGGTAATTCTCCATATCCAAGGTCTCATTTTCAAAACGAAGACTACGATACTCTAGTTCACCCAACTTATAGTCAAAGAATTCATCAATCATACCAGTAAAGACAATTTTAGGGAAGTTCTTCATATATTGTTCTTTATTCGCAAAGAAATCAACATTTGTTTCTACATCAATATTTTCATGATCCAACATTTTTTCAACTATTTGAGTGTAGCCACCAATTGGAATTCCTTGATAGGTATCGTTAAAATAGTTGTTATCATAGGTCAGGCGTACTGGCAAACGGCGAATGATAAAGGCTGGAAGTTCCGTAGTTGGCTTGCCCCACTGTTTCTCTGTATAATCTTTGATTAATTTTTCGTAGATATCTGTACCTACAAGAGAGATCGCCTGTTCTTCCAAATTTTCTGGAGTTTTACCATTTAAAACAGCACGTTGCTCATCAATCTTGGCTTGTGCTTCTGCTGGCGTTACAACTCCCCAGAGTTTATTGAAAGTATTCATATTAAATGGAAGATTATAAATCTCTCCCTTATAATTTGCGACAGGAGAATTTGTATAACGGTTAAATTCTGCAAACTGATTTACATAATCCCAAATCTCCTTATCAGAAGTATGGAAAATATGAGCACCATATTGATGAACTCGAATTCCTTCCTCTTCACGAGTATAGATATTACCCGCGATATGATTTCGTTTTTCAATGACTTTTACTTTTTTTCCTTTTAAGGCTGCTTCATGGGCAAAAACCGCGCCAAAAAGACCAGCACCAACGATTAGATAATCGTACATTTTAAGCTCCTTTATTTTTTAACAAACTGTTGTAGCAATTGTACAAGATTGATTGCTTTAATAGATGATACAATTGCATATTTTACATCTTAAATCCGTACTTCTTATCCATAGATTTCTGTCAAAAGAATCTTGCTTTTTGCTTAGATTTTGGACCATCATCCACACCAAATACGATATGCGAATGAATATCAATCATTTTGTCTTATTTCCCTTCCATCACATCATTGATTGCAGCCTTGACTGACTCTAAACTGCTGTCACTAATTTCCATCATGTAGAGGCTACTCTCAGGCATGGCATAGGATGGTAAATCCATACGCCCTGTTCCTTTAAGATCTTGCGAATTGATCTTATAAGTTCCACCACTCTCAAGTTGGGCATTAACCAGGTTCATCATGGTTTCAAGTGGCATATTGGTTTGAATCGAATCTTGCAGCCCTTTTATAATACTGTCATAATTTTTCAAAGCTTCCGTAGAGGTTAATTTTTGCAGAATTGCAACAATGACCTTTTGCTGGTTACGGCCACGATCCCGATCTCCATCTGCCAAAGAATAGCGCTCACGCACAAAGCCAAGAGCTTGCTCCGAATCAAGATGAACCTTCCCTACAGGATAGAACTTCCCATTTGTATGAGCGGTAAACTCTTGATCATTATAGACATCAACTCCACCAAGTAAATCAATCAATTTCAAGAAAGAGGTGAAATTCAAACGAGCGTAATAGTTCAAGTCAATACCGTAAAGATTTTCCAGTGTATGAATCGAAGCATCTACTCCATAAATACCTGCATGGGTCAACTTATCTTTTTGGTTGTTGCCCCCATCTGCAATTGGAACATAGGAATCACGAGGTGTCGTTGTCAAGAGAATCTTTTTCGTTTCACGATTAACTGTCATAATGATATTGACATCCGAACGAGAAACCGAACTGATTGGACCGTAAGTATCAATTCCACTGATATAAACATTGAAACTGTCACCCTTGACATCTTTTGGAGTTTCAACCGTCTTGGTTAATTCTTTGGTATAGATTTTCTTAATTTTTGAAGCATAGTCAGGATATTCTGATTCAATAATGTTTTCAAAGACACTGTTTAGAATGATTGCCTTTGTATCGCCAGCTAACAAGCTCTTATAGGCCGCAAGATAGGATCTGCTTTCTTCGACTGTCAATTCCTTATTTTGACTAGCCTTAAGATCATTCATCAACTGTTGGATATTATCCTTATCCGTCCCAGTCGGCCCCGTTACACTGGTTACCTGACTGATATTATCAATTGAACTATCTGCTAATACCGCAATACTCATCGAATAATGTGAGTAGTTCGATGTCGCATTCAGGCGACTGGTAAATCCAATGAACTGCCCTACAGCAAAGAGAGAAGTTCCATTGATTAACACACCAAGCAGTAATAAAATCAGCGTTAGATTTTTAGCTTTCTTAGACCGAATTAAAAAGAAGCACAAGATGGCTAAGGCTACAATTAAGACAGCAACCACTATATTGAGATATCGGAAGGCTAGCATATTATACTTGAAAATCAAAAACAATAAAAAGACTGCTAGTAATGCATAGATAGCTAGCAACCCCCAACTAATCAATATTTTTGTTTTACCCTTACGAGCTCGCTTCGAAGATCTACTCACGATATACCTCTATTATCAATTTTTATTTCATTTTATTATATCATAAAAAAATACACTTGCGGGGTAAATCCGCTTAGGTAAGGCATTTTCATCTTCTTTCCGAAACATTCTTTTTGACTTGCAACCAATTACATCAATAAATTTACTATATAAACATCAAAACAAGGTCCCTTACGGAACCTCGCTCATCTATTTGACATGATTTTCTGCTTCTTTTTGAGCTTTTTCGATTGCTTTTTTACTTTCTTGCTCCCATTTAGTCTTAGCTTCTTCATACTGTTTGGTTGTCACAGTATCTTTTTGCAGTTTCATATACTTGTAGTTATTGCCATCACCCTTGATACCGACCATTGAGTACCCTCTTGTAAATGGCGTTACTTTGGTTACAGATGCTGTTCCACCACTTGACATGGCTGACATAATCAGAGAATTGTCAATCATCCAAGCCTGTGCTTCAGCATATTTTTCATAGCGTTTTGCTACATCTTTATTTTCACTATCTGCATCTTTGAGCATCTTGGTGTAAGTATCAAGCCCCAAGCTAGCAATCTTAGCTTTATCTTCTTGAGCATCTAGACCAAAAATTTTGAGGTAGAATCCATCCTCTGCATTGAAAGGATTGAGATAAGTTGATGGATCCTGATAGTCACCTACCCAACCATCAAAGCTCAAATCATAGTCTCGATCAGCTGGTGTTGGTGCTAAGAAGGCTACGTTATTAAAATCATCTGTTGAAAGTTGCTGAACATCAATGACAATGTTATCAGCACCTAAAACTGACTCAAGGGTCTGCTTAACTGAGTTCATGCCTGTCACAGCATTTTTACTTGTTTGATCAACAGCTACATCCAAGTGAATAGGGAAAGTCACACCTTGACTTGCCAATTCTTTTTTAGCTTCCGCAAATTTTGCTTGGGCTTTTTCTTTGTTAAAATAGGCATCCTGAGCATCTGCCAAGTTAATACCTGACCATTCTGTGCCATAGTTGACCAATTTAGAAGCGACTACTTCTCCAAAAGTCTTGTCTCCAACTTGGACAAATGTAGGAGGTACTAGGGTGTTACGAAGGGTCTTGCTAGCCGCTTCTTCCCCATTTGACTGAGCAGAATAGGCTGTGCGGTCCAAGGCAAAGTTCACCGCTTGGCGGAAGTTCTTGTTCAAAACAGCTGTCTCAGTTGACTTCTTCTGCTCATCTGTTGTTTTAGCAGTGTGATTGTAGGCCTTACGGTTGACGTTAAAATTGAAATACCAAGAAGTCTTGTCCTGCAAGCTATAGACGATATTATCCTTATATTTCTCCTTGGTCTTAGCAAAGTTAGAACTATTTGGATAAACACCTGCGATTGAATAAGCTCCACTTTCAAAGTTACGGATGGTCAATTCTTGGTCTGAACCATCAAAATAGGCCAATTTTACATGTTCAATCGATACTTTGTCATGATCATAATAATGCGGATTTTTCACATACTCGATCGATGATTTTGATGTGAAATCTTTTAACAAATAAGGTCCGCTGTAGAGAATGCTATCTGGAGATAGGGTACCAAAATCTTTCCCTTTTGAGTTTAGAAACTCTTCATTCACTGGGAAAAGAATACTGTTGGTTGTTTTTGAGTTCCAGTAAGGTTCTGGGCGCGCCAAAGTATACTCAACAGTATGGTCATCAATGGCTTTCACTCCAACCTTAGAAAAGTCAGAATCCGCTCCTGTAATATAATCATTCAAGCCCTTGATTGAGTTTTGAATCAAGTCAATGGCCTGGGATTTATTATCCACTGCGTATTTGATACCTGTCACAAAATCTTGTGCCTTGACTGGGGCATACTCTTCACCGTCAGCCGTAAACCATTTGGCATCTTTTCTCAGTTTATAGGTATAAGTCAGACCGTCGCTTGAAACAGACCAGTCCTCTGCCAAAGATGGAACTAGGTTTCCGTGGTTGTCATTTTCAAGCAAACCATCAACTAGGTTAGTAATAATAGCTGTATTATCAGCGTAGTAGTCTAATAAGTAGTTAAATGTAGTTGGGTTTCCACTAAAGGTTGATGAGTAAGTTTTTGTATCTGAACCTGATTGTCCGCAAGCAGTTAACAGCAAGGCAGCTGCAACAGTCAGACCTGCACTAAGGATACGCTTTTTTGTAGTCATCTTCTTTCTCCTTTATGTTAGTTTTTATAACATAGGTTTATTTTACCAAAATAGTGGAAATTTGTAAAGTTAATTGAATTTTAAGAATGAAAGTTTATAAATCTTAGCCATAAAAAAACAAAGAATTCCTGCCTTTCATACAGTCCTCCCTTGTTTTTATACGATTTATCATTTAAATATCAATGAATTAACTGATAACCTAACGAAAGCAAGAATCTCATTCACGTTATTTTATGTGCTTTTCTAAATCCTTTTGATACTGAGCATTCGATTCCAGTTTTTCCTTTTGCCACTTTTTGAAGGCCGCATCATACTCTTTAGTTGTCACAATATCATTTTGAAGTTCCATTCCTTTAAAAATAAATGGATCCCCCTTAATACCGACCTGTGAATAAGCTTTGGTAAATGGAACAGTACGACTAACCATAGGAGAGCCCCCTGAAGAAGCAACTGGAATAAGAAGTGAACTATCAGTAACCCAAGCCTGTGCTTTAGCATACTTTTCGTATCGTTTATCAAGATTACTTGTCTCAGAAGCCGCATCATCCAAGAGCTTCTTGTATTCATCCAAGCCAACTTTTGCCACAACTTCAGGATCCTTGCCCTTTGTTATACCTAGATGTTTCAAGGCAGAACCCTTCTTAGCATCTAAAATATTGAGATAGGTTGCTGGATCTTGGTAATCTGGTCCCCAACCTGTTCCGTTCAAATCATAATCTTTTTGGGTTGGAACTTTAGCTTGAGAAGTAATACTTTCCTTCTCATTATCTGTCATTTGAAGAACATCTATAATCACATTCTCCGTTCCAAGCGTTTCTTCAATTGATTGTTTTAGCGAATTGGTTTGTTGCACCGCAACTACATCTGTCTGTTCTACTGGCACATCTAGATGAATCGGGAAACTCACTCCCTTAGCTTGCAATTCTGACTTCGCTTTTTCAAATGCAGACTTGGCCTTTGTTGGATTGTAAATTGTATCCTTACCATCTGTGAGAGTCACATCTTTCCACTGTTCTCCATATTTCAGTAGTTCATCCTGAGCCAACTGTCCGAAGGTCTTCCCAGCTACTTGAACGTAATTATCTGGCACTAGACTATTACGAATAATCTTATCCGCACCCTCTTCACCGTTTAATTGAGCTGTATAGGCGTGGCGATTGAAGGCAAAATTAATTGCTTGACGGAAATTTTTATTCAGCATGGCTTCTTTTGTAGAAAGCTTTTGTCCTTCATCTGTCTTGGCTGTTTTATTATATGATTGACGATTTACGTTAAAAGTAAAGTAATAACTAGTTGCTTCCTGAGGGCTATAAATAATCTGATCTCCATATTTCTCTTTGGTAGAAGCAAAACTTGAACTATTTGGGAAAAGTCTCGCTGTATTATATGCTCCTGTAGCGAAACTACGGATAAGGGATTCTTGATCTGATCCGTCATAGAATGTTAATTTTACATTATCAATCTTGACATTTTCCTTATCCCAATAGTTAGGATTTTTTTCATATTCAATCACAGATTTAGAAATCAAAGATTTCAAAAAATATGGACCATTGTAAAGAATACTTGATGGGGTTGGCGCTCCGTAATCCTTGCCTGTTGCATTCAAAAATTCTTCATTTACAGGGAGCATGGTTGCTGTTGTTACTTTAGAGTTCCAAAAACTTTCTGGTTTATTAAGGGTATATTCTACCGTATAATCATCAAGAGCTTTAACACCTACAGTTGAAAAATCATTGGTCTCACCACTAACATAAGCCTCCAAACCTTTGATTGATTTTTCAATCAAAGAAAGACCATCTGACTTAGCATCTGCTGCATGCTTCAGACCTGTAACAAAATCCTGCGCCTTAACTTCTGCATACTCCTCTCCTTCAGAAGTATACCACTTCACCCCCTTACGAAGTTTGTAAGTGTAAGTCAAACCATCGGTTGAAACAGTCCAATCCTCTGCTAAAGACGGAACAAGATTCCCATATTTATCATTCTCTAAAAGACCATCAACAACATTACCAATCACGTCAGAAGTAGAACTTTTACTCGTAACGCTATAATCCAAGGAAGACGGATCCACTGCATAAACATAAGAAAAGCTCCTCGGGGCATCTGCTTTCTTATCACTTTTACCACAAGCTGCCAAAAGAAGGGCCGCACTCAAGGTCACTCCCGCTCCTAAGAGCCACTTTTTCGATTGCATAAATAATCTCCTTCAAAATAGTATTTTCACTATTATACCTTATTTTTTTATAAATACAAGAATTTTAGTGCGATTTGTTAGAAAATTCTAACAAATATTTTTAAAAGAGTTTTTTACACAACTTTTAGCAAAAAACCTCAAACTCTAAGGCTCAAGGTTCTCACTTTTTAGTTAGTCATTTCCACACAGAAAGCATCCCATGGAGCTAAGCTTTGTTTTTCAAAAACTTCCTGAGCCACGGTGTTTTCAATCAAAACCGATTTGACGTTTCCTTCTACGGTCAAGTCTTGCTCTTCATTGGACAAGTTAGCCAAAACTAGGAAGCGACGGTCACCGTCCTTACGGATATAGGCAAAGACCTTATCAACCGTATCAAGCAATTCAAAATCAGCTTGAATCAGCCAGCTATTTTCCTTACGGATTTGAACCAGTTTCTGATAGGTATAGAAAATAGAATCTGGATTTGCCAGTGCTTCTTGAACGTTGATTGCTTGATAGTTTGGGGTGACTGCCAACCAAGGTTGACCTGTTGAGAAACCAGCGTTTTTGCTCTCGTCCCATTGCATAGGGGTACGGGCATTGTCACGTCCAATGACACGGATACTTTCCATGATTTCGTCCATCGGCACACCTTTTTCAAGAGCTTCACGCGCATAGTTGAGGGATTCAATATCTTCTACTTGGTCCAGTGTTTCAAACGGATAGTTGGTCATCCCAATCTCCTCACCTTGGTAGATATAAGGAGTTCCTCTCATGAGATGAAGCAAGATGGCAAAGGCTTTGGCAGATTTTTCGCGGTATTCTTGGTCATTTCCCCAGATTGAGACGATACGAGGAAGGTC